>CANJVS010000186.1 GCA_947477755.1 Verrucomicrobiaceae bacterium
ATATGAGAGGGCCGAATGCATGGCGGCAGAAAGGCGGGGTGTAAACCTGAAATGCGGCAGGTCACGGGCATGCAGAAACACAACCCATGCTCCGGGCGGTCACTTTGGCCGCACCAGTGAGATCACCTCCGCGGCGGCGATTCCCTGATGGAAGACGATGTAGGTGCCCAATGGCACGGTCGCGGCGCCTTCCTTGTTGCGTCCACGCTGGGGTGGATCTTCCAGCATGGCCTGGATTTCTGAAACGTGGCCCACACAGTTTCCGTGGGCATCGAGCAGCGCTGATCCGCTCGATCCCGGTGCCCAGTCCAGCGTGGTTTCCAGCCAGACTGGCGCAGTCACTTCCGTTCCTGAAGGCAGCGCCGACTGCTCACGCTTGCGCATGAAGGGCCGTTTCACGAACCGGCTCACGATGCCGTCGCTGTAGTAGCCGCGTTTGCCGTAGGGATCGCTGAAACACCAAACGGGATCACCCGGCGTCACATCCCTGCTCAGAGGCAGCGGTGTCAGGGCCTCCGCTTTCACGCGGATGATCGCGCTGTCACTGCCCGGGTTCACCGCCAGGATCTCTGTCACTGGCAGCACATTGTCATTCTCCGTGGCGGCGATCAGGAAGCCTTCCTTCATTTTTTCCGGCGGTGAAATGACATGGGCACAGGTTGCCACCGCCCCATCCGCAGTGATCGCATAGCCACCCGCCAGGTTCAGGTGCCACTTGTCGCACTTGGTGCACAGGTAATAGAAACCCACCCGCAAATGCGCGCCACGCGCCCGCTGCCAGAGTTCACGGGAAGTCAAAACCTTCGTTTCCGCAGGCGGCAGAGTCAGCACACAATTCGCCCTACTCATCTGCCCCGCAATCGTGGTCATGGGCATCAGCTTCCCGGACTCCTGCAGTTTCTTCGCCTGCTCCATCAGCGCGGTCTGATTTTTTACCCCGCGCCCCTCCGGATAGACCGGCACGCCAGGCCCCTGGGCATTCACGCAGATCACTGTCAGAAATAGAATGGAGAGGCTTCGCATCATGAGATAAAGAACGCGCATTCATAGCAGCGCGTTACGGCCAGCCAACCACAGTCCGCCAAAAACTTCTGTTGAATCATCACCGTCTACAAAAGAAGCATTGAGCCGGCTTATTGGCCTGCCGCATCCAGCCACTGCAAGCCAATGATTCGGTGTTCTATGTTGCCTGTTTTCGGCTCCAGCGATCCAGGCTTCCTGCCTTGAAAAGCTTCCACACCGAGCTTCCACACCACCTTCTTTTCGGGCGTGACTTCAAAGACCTGCACGCGGTTCTCACCCGGCGTCTTGTAATGCCAGTCCGAATTCGCAACCAGCGTGTTGCCATTCGGGAAACGGTGAAAACCACCAAAGATGATCACTGGAAACTCCGTGATATCAGCCGTTTTGAGTTCCCAGACGATGTCATGTTTGGGAGTCACCTCGATCAAACCACCGCGCCAGGACATCAGCGTGTTGCCATTCATGAGCCGCTCCGCAACCACTGGCAGATCCGGCACTGGATGCCGCCACAGTTCCCGGCCCGTGTCATCCACTTCAATGAAGGCTTTCTCCGCACGCAGAGCGAGCAGGAAGGTCCCGGCCGCAGTGCGCCGCAACAGGTTGTAGCGATTGTGCGGCGACGCCTTCCTGTCCGTCAGCACAGAAATGCGTTTCACGACACGGCGGCCCTGATCAGTGAGCTGCACCAGTTCCATCTGATCCGCATCCACCGTCATCACATCGCCATTCGGCAATGGCACGCAGGTCTTCAACTCCACCGGCGCCGCCACACGAAACTCCCACAGTGTTTTGCCGTCAGCTGCAAGCTCACGGACAAAGTGATGCGAAGAGCACAGGTAATGACCGGAGGCCAGCTTCCAACCATCATAAATCATGTCGCTCCACTCCAATGGTCCAGGTTTGTCCCCCTTGAGCGCCGTCGCGAACTGTCCGAACCCCATCTTTCCCTCACGATCAAAAACACTGATGCCATCAGCCGAAGCAAGCAGCACTGAACCGGGTGAAACTTCTGCGGCCCGCAGAGTCCACGCGGCGGAGAAAACTAGAACTGGAAAGAGGATGCGGAGTGAAAACATGCACTGAAACAAACGCCGCACGCGGTCAGGCTCTCTTTGATCCGATCAACAAACATGAGGCACCCTTTGAATCGGCCTCAGGCGAGCACGCCTCCGACAACCTCGCCATGCACGTCGGTGAGCCGATAATCACGACCCTGGAAGCGATAGGTGAGCTTGAGGTGATCAATGCCCAGCAGATGAAGCGCCGTGGCATTGAGATCGTGGATATGCATGGAGTCCTTGACGATGTTGTAACTGAAATCATCCGTCTCACCGTGAACGTGGCCGCGTTTCACACCCGCCCCGGCCATCCAGATGCTGTAGCATCTCGGATGATGGTCGCGACCGTAGTTGTCTTTGGTCAGCACACCCTGGGAATACACACTGCGGCCAAACTCACCCCCCCAGATCACGAGCGTGTCATCGAGCATTCCGCGCTCTTTAAGTTCGGCCAGCAGCGCGGCGGTCGGCTGATCGGTGTCGTGGCACTGGCTCCTGATGCCGCCGGGGAGATTGTTGTGCTGATCCCAGCCGCGATGATAAAGCTGGATGAAACGCACGCCGCGCTCGGCAAGACGGCGCGCGAGAATGCAGTTGGCCGCATAGGTGCCAGGCTTCTTTGATTCGGGGCCGTAGCGGTCGTGAATATCCGCAGGCTCCTTCGATAAATCGGCAAGTTCAGGCACGGCGGACTGCATGCGGAACGCCATCTCATACTGATCAATGCGCGCCTGCGTTTCGGGGTCCTGATACTCCGCATATTTCATGCGATTCAATGCCGCCACATCATCAAGCATGGCGCGCCGCCGCGCTGTCGTGATCCCGGGGGGATTTGAAAGGAAAAGCACCGGATCTTTTCCTGAACTGAAGCGCACGCCCTGATAACGGGACGGCAGAAAGCCCGATCCCCACATGCGCTCATGCAACGGCTGTGCATTGGTCGGTCCGCTCGGACGCGAGATCAGCGCGACAAATGCCGGCAATTCGGAATTCTCGGAGCCAAGCCCATACGATGCCCAGGCGCCAAAGGCTGGCCTGCCACCGATCTGATGACCCGTTTGCAGCAGGGTCATCGCCGGGTCGTGATTGATCGCTTCCGTATGCAGCGAGCGAATCACACAGATCTCATCCGCAAATTTGGCAGTGTGCGGAAGCAGTTCACTCAGCCAGAGACCTGATTGGCCATGCTGCTGAAACTTGAACACCGATGGAGCGATGGGAAAACGTTTTTGCCCCGCCGTCATGCCCGTGAGGCGCTGCTCGCCACGCACGGAGTTCGGCAAATCCTTATCGAACTGCGAGGCGAGCCCTGGCTTGTAATCAAATAGATCGAGCTGTGACGGCGCGCCCGCCTGCGTGAGCCAGATGACACGTTTTGCCTTCGGCGCAAAATGCGGTGCCTGTGTCGAGGCGAGCAGCCGTGGATTGAGCAAAGTTGCCAGCGCGGCGGCTCCAATGCCTGTGCCGACGCGGCTCAGGAAATGACGGCGTGAGAGTTCGTGGTGAAGTGTTTGAGCGTTCATGGGTTCATTCCCTGGTGATGACCTCATCGAGATTGAGCATCGTGCTGGAAACCGTGGTGAGAGCGGCGAGTTCGATGGCGTTCAGGTTTGCGTCCATGCCCGCTTCACCGACCGCGAGCAGTTCTTTCGCCGCCCCGGCATCCTTGCTGAAATCAGCGTGCGCCCGATCATAAGCCGATCGCAGCAGCGCAAGTTCCGCAGGCAATGGCTGGCGTGCGAGAAGCAGTCTGAAACCATGGATGAGTCGTGAGTCAATACTCTCACCGCCCTCGCGCATCATGCGCTGCGCGAGGAAGCGGGAGGCTTCCACATACGTCGGGTCGTTCATGAGATTGAGCGCCTGAAGTGGCGTGTTGGTGCGCGGCCGGCGCAGCGTGCAGGACTCCCGAAACGGTGCATCAAAGAGCAGCATGGCCGGATGCGGAACCGAGCGCTTCCAATAGGTGTAGAGGCTGCGGCGGCGCAGATCGTCACCCTTCCCCGCCACGTAGGTGTTGTAGCCATTGCCCGCGGTGATCTGCTCATAAAGCCCCGGCGGATGATACGGTTTCACCGATGGACCACCGATTGTCTCCATGAGCAATCCGCTGGCTGCAAGAGCCTGGTCGCGCACAAATTCACCCATGATGCGATAGCGCGGAGCGCGTGCCAGCAGGCGGTTCTCCAGGTCATGATCGCGAAGTTTTGGCGTGAATTTCGATTGCTGGCGATACGTCGCGCTCGTGACCATCAATTTCATGAGATGCTTCACATCCCATCCGCTGCGAATGAACTCGCCGGCCAGCCAATCGAGCAACTCAGGATGAGAAGGCTGCGCTCCCTGCGCGCCGAAATCCTCGCTCGTCTTCACCAAACCCGCGCCAAAAACCTGCTGCCAGAAACGATTCACCGCCACACGCGCCGTGAGTGGATTCTGCGGACTGACGAGCCACCTGGCCAGCCCCAGGCGGTTGTGCGGCAGATCGCCCGCCAGAGCCGGCAAGACCGCCGGCGTGGCCGCAGTGACAGCGACGCCAGGCTTGTCATAGGCCCCGCGCATGAGAATGAAAGTTGGGCGCACCTCTTTCTGCTCTTCCATGACCAGTGTCGTCGGGATCTCGTTTTCGGCCGCCGTCAGTTGTTTCTTCAAGGCAGCCACTTCATCATTCAAGACGCGATACTCATTCTGTTGTGACAGACGGAAGGCCGCCAGCAGTTTGACCTCATTTGCCGTGCGCTTCGCTGCTTCTTTTTTTGCCATCGCCACCACGTTTGAAGGCACAAGCAAGTCATGATCGGCATTCGTGGCAAACAAGCGCCAAAGCGTCGGACCACCCGCATTCTCAACAGCGATTTCGACGATCATTTCCTTCGCCGTGTCACCGGAAACGACTTCAAACACCGCACTCACCGGTTTGTCAGGCTTGATCGAAAGCAGCGCCTTTGTCTTTCGATCATTGTCGAGGACCTTCTCCGACTCTGTGACCGCCTGGGACTCACCCGACGATGAAGCACGCAATTTCAGCTTGGCCACCTTCAGTTCACTCCACTGAAAGCTCGCCGACGAAACGGTGGTCGCACATTCAAAACGCAGCCCGGTCACTTTCACGGCCGGCATTCGCGCGCTGATCTTGATCGTGTTTGCCCGCGTTTCCTGGGGACCGATTTGGACCGTGCGCGCGGCGGCATCAAGTTTGGGCGGCTGATCCCCGCCATTGGCCGTGAGCAGTTCAACCGGTTCCCATTTGACGGGCACTGCCGCCACGCGTTTTGCCCATTCCTCGGTGCCGGCCGCAGAACTGCCGCCAAGCGCAGCGATCTTGTCATTCACCGACTTGATTTTTGCATTCAATCCGGCGATCCGCGCCTCGATCTCAGGTGCCGGAAGTCTAACAAACGGTGGGGCATTGATGCGGATGGGGTTGCTGTAAATGCCAACACCCTTTTCAGGCACGTTGTTGAAGAAGGCTTTGAGCGAGTAGAAATCACGCTGGGTGAACGGATCATATTTGTGATCGTGGCAGCGGCAGCAGCTGAACGTCTGCCCCAGCCACACGGCCGCCGTGGTCTCCACGCGATCAGCCGTGTATTCCGCGAGGAATTCATCCGCGATGACGCCACCTTCTTCGTTCAGCATGTGGTTGCGATGAAAGCCCGTCGCGATCTTCTGGTCGAGTGTCGCATTCGGCAGCAGGTCTCCGGCCAGTTGCTCGATCGTGAACTGGTCAAAATGCATGTTGGCATTGAAGGAGCG
>CANJVS010000187.1 GCA_947477755.1 Verrucomicrobiaceae bacterium
CCGTACCAAACCATGAGCACCCCCAGAATTACCAGGGAGATGGCAAAGTCCACAAACGCCACGACCACGGCACTGGCGGGCAGGATGAGGCGTGGAAAGTAGATCTTGGAGATGAGATTTGAATTGCCGACCAGACTGGCGCTGGACTCGCTCAAGGCGCTTGCAAAAAAGTACCAGGGCAGGGTGCCTGCGCAGACCATTACGGCATAAGGCACGCCATCGGACGGCATTTTGGCCAACCCGCCAAAGATGCCTGCGCCGATTAAAATGGTCAGCAACGGGCGAATCACCGCCCAGGCCACGCCGATGGATGTCTGCTTGTAGCGCACCAGAATGTCGCGCCAAGCGAGGAAGCCAAACAGCTCGCGGAAGCGCCAGAGATCACGCCAATAGTGCGCCTCGGTGCGGCCGGCTTCGATGGTGATTTTAGTCATGTTTAATGGGTGACTGGGCGATCCATGATTCCATTCGGACACATTGGTCAACAGATTTAGAAGAGTTGAGTTTTACGGGGCCGAAACAGGATCTGAACATCGCGACCAAGAAGAATGAATCTGTGCCATCTGGGAAATCTGCGGATGAATGTTACGATCTACAGACCATCCAGTCGTTGAGAACAAGCACATCCATCTTGGTTCGCAGGAAGCAATCGAGCGCCTCCTGCGGACGGCAGACGACGGGTTCGTTTTCATTGAAGCTGGTGTTCAGAACGATTGGGACGCCCGTAATGGCCCGGTAGGCGCTGATGAGGCGGTGATAACGCGGGTTCGTCTCTTGATGCACGGTTTGCAGCCGTCCGGAGCCATCCACATGAGTCGTGGCGGGAATCAGCGGGCGTTTCTCAACGCGCACTTGGAAGACTTGCATCATGAATGGCACGTCATCGTCCTGCTCGAACCATTCGCTCACTTCTTCACGCAAAATGCTCGGAGCAAATGGGCGGAAGGATTCGCGGCGCTTGATCTTGAGGTTGAGAATGTCCTTCATGTCGGCGCGGCGGGGATCGCCAAGAATGGATCGATTTCCCAGCGCCCGAGGGCCCCATTCCATGCGCCCCTGAAACCAGCCGATGACCTTGCCTTCAGTGATGGCAGTGGCGGTGGTCTGGCAAAGCTCCCCTTCGTCTTCAAAGCGGCGGAGTGTGCAGCCCTCAGCCTGAATATCAGCGGCGCGGGAGTCGAGCAATGTTTTGATTTCAGCATCGGTCGATCGAGGCCCGACATAGGCATGATCCATGACAAAAGGTTTTGTGCCCTGATCCATCTGGCGGGCGACAACAAACGCCGAACCAATGGCACCACCGGCATCGCCTGCGGAAGCGGGCAGATACATGCGCTTGAAGGGCGAATTGAGGTAAACTTTTCCGTTGGCCACCGAGTTCATGGCGCAACCACCGGAGAGGGCAAGATTGCTGCACTGATACTTTTCGTGCAGGGCCTTGAGCATTGCGTAAAAGGCTTCCTCATACATGGCCTGCGCGCTGCGGGCGATGTCGCGGTGCTTTTGTTCCAGGGCCTCTCCTTTACCGCGCTCAGGCCCCAGCAATTCTTCGAGAGCTTCCTTGCGGTAAAGGGTTCCCACTTCCGGGCAGCAGTTATCCCAAGTGTAATGGACGTCATCCGTGTGATGACGAAAGTATTTTAAATTGAGCCGGAAACTGCCGTCAGGTTGAACCTTCACGATCTCGCGCATCTGTGGCAGGTATTTGGGTTCACCATAAGGTGCCAGACCCATCACCTTGTACTCATCTCCGTAATGCGGGAAGCCGATGAACTGGGTGATGATGGTGTAGAACACGCCCAGTGAATGAGGGAAATAGACACGCCCATCGATGTCGATCTGGCGGCCACGTCCCATGCCCCAGGCGCTGCTGGCAAAATCGCCAAATCCATCCACCGAAAGGCAGACCGCCTCATCAAAACCCGAAACCAGAAAGCCGGAGGCGAGATGAGCGAGGTGGTGCTCCACATGATGCACTTGCGCCCGCATCTTCTCCCCCGGGAATGCGCTCTCCACCTGCTCTTCAAAAGATGCCGCACGGCGGATGTTGCCGAACCTCTTTAACATCAGACCCAAACTTGGGCGCTTGCGCAGCACATAGAGCATGCGCCGGAGATTGTTAACCTTCGGGTTCCGGTTGATGGCGATATGATCGACATCACCGAGCTTAAGCCCCGCATCCTGAAGGCACCAGCGGATGGATTCCGAGGGCATTCCCGACCAATGTTTGACGCGCCGGAAACGTTCCTCTTCCGCTCCAACAATGAGCTTGCCATCTTTTACCAGTGCTGCCGCTGAGTCACCATGGTAGGCATTGAGACCGAGTATGATCATGCTTCAAAAATATGGGCAAGCTGCCGCCATTGGTTGCCGCCTGTAAGGAGCTCCAGAGTCGTGTTGGAAGGGTTCGAGTGAATCTTTTTCAGGAAAAAGAAGGTTGACCTTATCATGCTGAGAATGAGCGCAAAGCATAAAGTTCACTGGTCTCTTTAATCATTGACATTACTACTGGACCAAGGCTGAGAAGGAGCCTTCCGCATCCAGTCGGATGGCTTGCCGATCAGATCACTTTCATACCGTTTTCAAAGCTCGTCGAAAACTTGGCCCCAGACCTGCTAAACTGTTGTTTCAGTCCAACCACCGGGCCCCTATCCTATGCTTTTTGACAACTACCAAACGGAGAACTTCTTTGACGAGATGTTCACTGCCGATGGCTCCGCACGCCCTCACTATCAAGGTGTTAGCGACGCGCTCAATGCAGTCACCGCCAGGGAGTTTTGCGATAAACAGAATGCCGTGGAGAACGCTTTCATGCGCGGCGGCGTGACATTTACTGTCTACAATGATTCCCAGGGCACTGAGCGCATCTTTCCTTTTGACTGCGTGCCACGCGTGATTTCGGCGGAGGAATGGGATGTCGTGGAAAGGGGGTTGGTCCAGCGCCTCACGGCCCTGAACATGTTTCTGCACGACATTTACCACGAACAAAAAATCATCAAGGATCGTGTCATTCCGCCGCAGTATGTGTTGAGCGCGAAACATTTTCGGCGTGAATTCATGAATTTTGAGGTGCCGAAGGATATTTATGCCCACATTTGTGGCACCGATTTGATCCGTGACCGGGACGGTAATTATCTGGTGCTTGAGGACAATCTCCGCTGTCCTTCCGGTGCAAGCTACATGCTGGAGAATCGCAATGCACTCAAGCGCACCTTCCCTGAGCTTTTCCAGGCCAGTGGCGTGCATCCGGTCAACGAGTACCCCTCCGAATTGCTCAAGGTTTTGCAATTCTGCGCACCTGCAAACTTTGCTGGTGACGGGGCTCCAAATGCCGTCCTTCTTACGCCCGGCGTGTTTAACAGCGCGTACTTTGAGCATGCTTTTCTGGCCCGCCAGATGGGTGTCCCGATCGTGGAAGGCCGTGATTTGGTGGTGCGCGATTTCAAGGTCTTCATGCGCACCACGGCTGGTTTGGTGAAGGTGGATGTCATCTACCGGCGCATCGATGATGATTTTCTCGATCCTTCCGTTTTCAGGGACGATTCGCTGCTCGGAGTTCCCGGTCTGGTGAATGCCTGCCGTGCGGGCAATGTCAGTCTGGCCAACTCCATCGGCACGGGCGTGGCGGATGACAAGGTGGTGTACTATTTCGTGCCGAAGATGATCAAGTATTACCTCGGCGAGGACCCCATTCTGCCAAATGTGGACACATACCTGGCTTCCGAGCCATCGGATTGTTCGCACATTCTGGCCAACCTCGAAAAGTTGGTCGTGAAATCAGCCAACGAAGCCGGCGGCTACGGCATGCTGATGGGGCCATGGGCATCCAAAGCGGAGATTGAGGAGTTTCGCAAACTGATCGAAGCAAACCCGCGCAATTTCATCGCCCAAAATCCAGTCGCGCTCAGTCGTCATCCCACATGGACAGGCGACCAGTTTGAGGGACGTCACGTCGATCTCCGCCCCTACATTCTTTACGGCGAAAAGATTGTTGTTACGCCGGGAGGTCTCACCCGCGTGGCCCTCCGCAAAGGCAGTCTCGTCGTGAACAGTTCCCAAGGCGGCGGATCCAAGGACACTTGGGTTCTCAAAAAGTAGTTATTCTTTCCTTACCACCTTTTCCAACCATGAGCACCACCGCCCGCGAAGAAGTCGCCCGGCACAAGCAGTCCAACGTCATGCTCTCCCGCGTGGCAGGCAATCTATACTGGATGAGCCGCTATCTCGAGCGCGCTGAAAACCAGGCACGCCTCATCGACGTCAATCTGCAGATCCTTCTCGATTTCGGCCAGATCGGCGCGGAGACCCTCAAGGCGCACTGGTTGCCCGTGCTGCGCTCCTCCGGTGATGAAGAGCAGTTTTTCAAACTCTACAACACGGCGGACAACGAGAGTGCCACCGACTTCCTCACCTTTCGGTTGGAAAATCCGAACTCGCTTATTTCATGCATTTCCAATGCGCGTGAAAACGCGCGCCAGGTGCGCGACCAGATTTCCAGCGAGATGTGGGAGGTGCTCAATGATGCTTATCATTTCATCCAGGGGGCCAGTGCAAAAAAAATCTGGAACGAGGGGGCCAGCGCCTTTTACGATCAGATCAAACGCTTCTCCCACCTTTTTCAGGGAATCACCGTCAGCACTTTTTCGCGGGTCGAGGGGTTTGAGTTCATTCAATTCGGCAAATACCTCGAGCGCGCCGACCAGATCACCCGGCTGCTGGACATCAAGTATCACATCCTCCTGCCCAAAGCTTCGGATGTGGGTGGTGCGGTGGATACTGCCCAGTGGCACGCGGTGCTGCGCTCCGCCAGTGCGCTGGAGGCATATCGGCGCTACTATGTGGCAGACATTCTCTTCAAAAAAGTCGTCGAGTTTCTTCTCTTCGATGAAAACTTCCCGCGCTCGCTGAAATTCTGCTGCGAACAGATGGCAAGCTTCATCCATCTCATCACTGAGGCCTCTGCCGAAACCAAGATTTCCGAGGAACCGATGGAACGCTTCAAAGTCTTTTGCGGGCGTCTGTCGAAATTGAGCGTGGATGAGATCTTCAATGGCGGAATGCACCAATTCCTCGACACCGCCCAAATCGAGGTCGGTGCGATTGGCGCGCATCTCTACACAAGCTTGATGTATCACCCGCCGGTGGATCTGCAGGCGGAGATCCGATTCCAACAACAACAGGAGCAGCAGCAGCAGTGCCTCTGATCTGGCGACACACCTCCCTTGACGTTTGTCTCCGCCTGATTACCGACGCTGTGCGCCGATGCCTCATCCCAACTCCGATTTCTCTGCCACTGGCATGCACCTCACCGTGCGTCACTTGACGAGGTATGTCTATGAAGGGCAGACGTTGGAGAGTTTCAATGATTTGCGGTTAAGGCCTGTGTCGGATCCGTTGCAGCGCTGCGCTTCCTATACGCTGAGAGTGGAGCCTGATGCACCGATCAAGACGCACTATGATTTCTACCAGAACAGGGTGGATCATTTTGAGCTTCATGTTCCGCATGACAGGCTGGAGATTGAGTCTTTTGCCGAGGTGGAGACCCGGCCAGACGCGCGCGGGGCTGTGCCGGTTGGCCTGGGCTTGGAATCGCTGAATGATCGGAGCATTGATGAAAATTATTTTGAATTTGTCGTCGAATCAAAATATGTGCCGATCAATGTCGCCATCTGGCGGGAAGCTGTGGACGTGCTTGGCGGCCCCGTCACTGACCTTTGGGCGGATGCTGTGAAACTCGGGCGTCATGTGTATCAAAGTTTTGTCTATGACCCGGACTGGACTCATGTGCACACGGATGCAGCGTCCGCACTGCGCGACCGGCGTGGAGTCTGTCAGGA
>CANJVS010000188.1 GCA_947477755.1 Verrucomicrobiaceae bacterium
GCGTGCTCTCAGCCAACTGGCCAACCAACCCTACAACACGCGACTGACCCTGGCTGGCTCCCTGCTGCCTGTTGGTGGGCTGACCAAAACGCTGAGCTGGCTGAGCACCAATGCACTGGCCTACTACGGTCCGGAAGCCCTGACCGGCACGACCACCTCCAGCACCGGCATCCTCACCGGCAGTTACAGCGATCCGGCCACCAAGCTGACCGTGCCCTTTGCCGGGGCTGTGCTGCAAAAGCAGGGATTGGCAGGCGGCAACTTCCTGCTCAACAACAAAGCCGGTTACCTGTTCATCGAGGCGGGTACCGCATTTGAATATCCCAGCAGTGCGGGTGCAGGACTGCTGCTGCCGCTGCTTTTGCCGGACTCTCCGGCCGCTGCGCCCATGCTCAGCCAGGTCAACCTGAGCGCTGCTGCTGCCGGCAGTTACGGTGGTATTCTCAACCATGGCACGGGCCTCAGTGGTGGGCTGGAAAGTGTGGTGCTCACCAGCACCGGTGCGCTCAGCGGCACGGTCGTCATTGAAGGCAAACGCTACACATTCAAAGGCGTGCTCGGGTCCGATGGACTGGCCTTCATCGTCATCACGCGCACGGGATTGCCAAACATCTTCGGCAGCATCCAGCTCGCCCTGGCTACAGGCACGACCTATGGATATCAACTCACCGGGACCTTCACCGCGGATGGCACCACCCATGACATCGACGCCCAGCGCTTCCCGGTTTACACCACCGCGGCTCCGGCACCGCAGCGTGGCAAGTACACGCTGGCCATGCATGCACCCGATGGTGTGGACTCTGCCCTGCAACCCGGTGGCGATGGTTACGCCACCCTGACCGTATCGCCGACGGGCGACTGCACCGGCATCCTGACCCTGGCCGACGGCACCACGGCGACCTTCAGCGGTCGTGTCTCGCGGAAAGGCGAATGGTCCCTGCATCGCAGCCTCTACGGCACCACGGGCGGTTTCGTGGCAGGCAAGTTCACTTTTCGCGATGTGCCGGATATCAGCGACATGGATGGCACGCTGCGCTGGGTCAAACCCAACGCGGTGCCCGCCACCAAGAGCTATGTCGCCGGCTTCAACGTCACTCGCGGCGTGGTCGGCAGTCGCTACACCCCACCGCTCACAGGCCAGCGCGCCTTCCCCGGTCTCGCTAACCGTTTCTACAACACCTGGCTGCGCCTGAGCGGCCCTGACATGTCCACCCTGGCAGCCATGGAAATGATCAGCATGGACCGCGCCGTGACCTGGTCCACGACCAACACCATCCTCTATTACGGCCCCGATAACATCACGCTCACCTTCACCGCCGCCACCGGCCTGATCACCGGCACCTGTGTGGATGCCACCAAAGGCGTGAACCTCACCTTTGGCGCAGCCCTCCTGCCCAAGCAGGGTCTGGTCGCCGGCTATTATGCGACTGGATCACGGACCGGCCTGCTCATGATGCGACCGAAGTGATGGGGGTTCTCGCGACACGTTGAAACCTGCCTCGGTGTCACTGCAAATGAGGGCGGCAAACTGCGTTACAAGTTCGAAATCCCAGGCTGGAAAGAAGGCGATACCGAAGGCAATATTGGCCGACTCGCCCTCATGGAAATGAAGCTGGTTTCGGAGCAATATCCGCAGATTAATGAGTGGAAAATTGACCCAAAACGTGCTATCTTCACGCATGGAAATGGCACCCGAGTTACTGAAGATTTTATCAAGCAAATCATCGACAGTTTGGACCCTGGAAACACGGGAATTGGTCAGACAACACTTCTTAGGTCCATCTCCACAAGATTCGCGCTATCAGAAGATGCGGTTGGGCGAGTTATTAATTACCAGACACCGCTGGAGGGACTTCACTCCGGAGGAGCATCAACTGCTAGCACTGATGAGATCCGCATAACACAACCCCACGCATGACCGAGCCACCTTTCGCGACTCCAGAGAGTAAAGCGCTGGAAAACCAGCGAATCCATGCGATAAATACACTCCTCCATGGAACTCGCCGACCCATCCAAAACACCTCGCCTTCCGACCAGGCAGGAAGCAGCCGCGCTCAACTCTCAGCGGCGCTCACGTATCCTGGTGATGAATGAGGTAGTTCAGTCTTTGCAGACTGCCTCTGAAGCCGATGCGAAGCTTTCCATCGGTTGGCTTCTGGTAGCAGAATCGGCCATCAACATCCTGAATCCTTTCAATCACGCAGCAGAAGTTGCTAAAGGATTCGAACAAAAACAATGAACCAAGCACAACTGCCATTTACCACAGCCGATGCCCAACCCGTATCGCGAAACCTGCCGCCTGGCCGAAATGCAGGGCGCATCAACTTTGAACCCTTTCCTAAACTCGATAGGTGAGGCTTTTCGATCACTGCGATCACGGAAGCCGATTTTCCGCATTGAAGATGTTTGTAGGCCCACACACCAGAATGACGATCCCCCAATATCGTGAACGGCAATTCGGAAAACTTAGCAGGGGGGTTAGCCTCAAAAGTGGCAGTGGAATGGCAGTGGTGCAAAAAGAAGCCCAGCTCGTTGAGCTGGGCTTTTTCTCGTAACTTCCTGAGGATGAGAATGGTGGGTAGGGCTGGGTTCGAACCAGCGTAGGCGTAAGCCAGCAGATTTACAGTCTTTCATTAGATTGTTTCAGCTTGTTCGCTTA
Organism: Verrucomicrobiaceae bacterium; assembly: GCA_947477755.1. Lineage (GTDB taxonomy): Bacteria > Verrucomicrobiota > Verrucomicrobiia > Verrucomicrobiales > Verrucomicrobiaceae > Prosthecobacter. The sequence continues at coordinate 2,660 of CANJVS010000188.1, forward strand.
TGTTTCGCTATGAATGCAAAAATCCAAGTAAAAACAAGGGTTCCAGCGTTATTTGATGCAAGCTTGAGCGATCATGAAAAGACGCTGGAGGACCACATAAGTGCACAGCAAGTGCACAGCAGGAAAAAAGTAACTCATCCGAAAACTAGCAAATTTTACTGGTTGGATAAGGTGAAAAAGCCCACCAGTTCCACTGGTGGCGTATCGCCGCACTATGGTGTACAGATTAAGCATCAGGAACGCCGAATGCGCTTTCCGCTGTTCACGGCTAACAAGGAGGCTGCCGCTGCGCTTGCGTCCCGCATATGGACTCAGATCGTCTCCGAAGGCTGGGAGGCTGCCATAAAGGCCCATAAGCCGCAGGATGCCAACAAATCGCCAGAAACGGCCACAGTGGGCGCGCTTATTGCAGCTGCCTGCGCAGCATCCACTGCACGCAAACACTCACTGGAGGCCTATTCCAAGGCTTTCCGCCGTGTCGTGTCGGAAGTGGCAGGGATTCAGGACGGGCGGAAATTCGACGCCTTCAAAGGCGGCACCAAGGAATGGCGGGAACGTGTGGACGCCGTTCCCCTCGCCTCGCTGCTGCCTGCCGATGTGCAGGCGTGGAAAAATCGCCGCCTGCGAGCAGTAGAGTCCGACCCGCTGGCGAAGCGCCGGGCCATCACCACTGTCAATTCCCTCATTCGGAATGCCAAGGCGCTGTTTGGAAAGAAGGTGCTGCCCTTCGTGGAGCAAAAGATCACTATTCCCCGCCCGCTACCGTTCGATGAGGTCGGAATGGAGAAAGGGCCATCACTGCGCTATGTTTCCAAAGTGGACGCATACGCCATCCTTGCCCGTGCAAGGGAGGAACTGGACGAAAACGAACCCGAAGCCTTCAAGGTGCTCATCCTCGCCCTTGTCTGCGGACTGCGTCGTTCGGAGATCGACCACCTGCTCTGGCGTACCTTCGATTTCAGCCGTGGCCTGTTGCACGTCGAGAATACCGAGTTTCATCAACTCAAGAGCGAGGACAGTGCAGGCGTAATCGACCTGGACGCCGATACCGCCGCTTTGTTCAAAGGCTTCCGTGACCGCAATCCGAAGTCCCTCTTTGTCATCGAAAGCCCGAATGCGCCACGAGCCGGGCGCCAGGCCCGCTGCTACCGCTGCAATGCCGTTTTTGAGCGTGTGAATGAGTGGCTGAGGGTTCAGGGGGTGGACACCATGAAACCGCTCCATACCATGCGAAAAGAGATCGGCAGCATCATCGCCAGCGAATATGGCATCTTCGAGGCCAGCCGCTACCTCCGCCATTCCGATATCCGCATTACCAGCGCCATTTACGCTGACAAGAAAAAGACCGTCACGCCGAAGGCATTCGTGGGCTTGCTGTCAGGTTCAGTTTAATAAAACCTACCTTGGTATGTCCGCTTCTGTTTGCATATTGCATCTTATGAATGGTCCAAAGAAAATTAAGAAAAATCGGAAAAAACGGGACATCATTGATGCTGAGCTTTCGAGGGCAGGTGAAATGAATGATATAAAAGCTTTGCTAGGCATCTCAATTGAACCATTTGGATTGGAGCAGCCAGAGCATGAAACCATGCGCAACAAAGCGATTGAGGACCGAATCGAGGCAATAACAAAGAACCCAAAAGTCTTTTTCTCGTTGGAAGGAGGGTTCGGCGATGAAGAGGTTTGCGCAGTGAGAACTGCCCTCCAAGGAAAAAATTGGCATGAAATTTTTCTCCTAGCAGTCGATGCGGAAAAGCAAAAGTTTATAAGCCTGGGGTATTCGCCAGCGCAAGCAGATGCATTAGTCCAGCCCGGATGGGCATGGAGATATAAGCAAACAATGATTGTAGCACGTCAGGGCAGCATGCTGGCAACTCTCAGGCCTTTGCAGTGTATAAAAATGGTCTTAGTGCATAAAGGTTTCCGCTGGGAAGCTCCAGGCACCCTAGATTCACTAGCGAGAATCGAGCTGCGCATACCTTCCCCAACGGAAATCGGGAATGCCAGTGGCAGTTACCACGCTAGTCGAACGGCAAGTATCCAACGCATGGCATCTTTTGCGTCCTTCATTGCCACAGAGCATCCAGAAGAGAATCTTCAGCAACAGGCTCAGGAATTAATAGGACATTGTAACGAACTTTTGGCGCTTATCGAAAAGGATGGTGATCTCCGCCTTGTCTCCGAAGCCATGAATGTTGCCAGCTTGAATACATTTTTGCGCATCATTCTGGACTCCCAAATGCTCGACGCGAACCGGCTCCAGCATGTTTTTTACGCGAACAAAAAACCCGACCCGAGTGGAGTCCGGACAGCAGTGAAAAATGCGCTGCTTGCTGTTTTTGATCGTGTGAAACGAAGCCCGCAAAGGCAGGAAGTGTTGGATGAACTCAAACCTATCCACTCGGACGACGGTTTGATTAACCTCATGCAGGAGGCCCTCACACCTCGCAGGTTTGACAAAATTCTAGAAGGCATCAGGAAGACCGAAAAATGGCGTTGGCAAGAAGGGCCTCAAGCCCCGCGAGGACGACCTCGAAAAAAAAGTTGAACCCATAAATCCCCAGCACCGGGGGGGATTTATAAACGCGGTGGAAGTTCACGCACGCTCAACAGCGAGCCTGAACTATCATGAAAACCACTACCACCAGCCCTAGCAGCTACCTAACTCCCGCCGAACTCGCGGCAAAATGGAAAGTCACACCGATCACATTGCGCCGCTGGCGCAATGCGGGGAAACTGAAGGCCGCTTTCCTCGGACGCGGCGTGCGATTCTCCCAGGAGGAGATCGTCCGTTTTGAGCGCGATGCCCAGGCATAACAAAGCCGGGGAACGTTCGCTCACCCGGCCCTGCATTTGATAGTGCGGTAGATTACGCGAAACAAGCCCCGGTGCAACCAATCTCTGCACCCATGAAGTACTCGATATCCGAGCGTGCCTCAGCTTATCTGGAGCGCATGCCGCCCGCCATAGCGGGAAGCGGTGGAGACACTGCCACTTTTAACGCTGCCGTTACATTGGTTCGTGGATTCGCTATGAGCGAGTCCGATGCCTTACCAATCTTCTTGGCCTGGAATCAAACCCACTGCCAACCATCTTGGAGTGAAGCAGGCATCCGCCAAAAACTGAGAAGCGCGAGCCATTCAACGCGGCCCCTCGGCTA
>CANJVS010000189.1 GCA_947477755.1 Verrucomicrobiaceae bacterium
CTTTTGGACTCCCCGACAGTTCTATGTCAGGGCGCTGAGACTGCTTCCAGCTTAGACATTCTCCCGCCTGCCCGCTAATCCTAGCGCCCCATTCAACCCAATCTCCCTTTTCCCATGAGCACCAACTCCGCCAAGAAGATCATCAATGACCCGCTGAAATGTGCTGACGACCTGTTTGAAGGACTCGTCATTGCCTATGATGGCAAGGCACGCAGTGTCGGCCGTCGCTCCATCATCATGAACGACCTGAGGCCGGATGCCCCTGCCCTGCTTGTCGGTGGAGGCGCAGGTCATGAGCCGATCTATCACGGTCTTGTCGGCAAAGGCATGGCGGATGGCGCTGCTGTCGGCGACATCTTTGCAGCGCCGCCACCGGACATTGTGCTTGAGGCGACCCAGGCGGTGAACCGCGGCAAAGGAGTGCTCTATCTCTATGGCAACTACGCAGGAGATGTGATGAATTTCGACATCGGTGCCGAACTTGCCGCCGATGAAGGCATCACGATCAAAACCGTGATCATCAATGACGACGTCTGCTCCGCACCGACTAACATGAAACAAAACCGCCGTGGTGTGGCCGGCCTGGTGCCGATCACCAAAATCGCCGGTGCTGCGGCCATGGTTGTGGACAGCCTGGATGAACTGGCACGCATTGCCCAGAAGGCTGTGGACATGACCCGCACCGTCGGCGTCTCCACCAAGCCGGGTTCCATTCCGGCCACGGGCGCCCCGACTTTTGAACTGGCAGACGACGTGATTGGCCTCGGCATGGGCATTCATGGTGAGAAGGGCGTCGGCCTGATCCCCATGTGCACCGCCGATGAACTCGCACCGAAGATCCTGGATCTCATATTTGCCGATGACCTGCCTCTCAATGCGGGTGATGAAATCGTGTTCTTCGTCAACAGTCTCGGCTCCACGCACATGATGGAGTTGCTTATCCTGCTGCGCGCTGCAAAGCCGATCCTTGAAGCCCGCGGCCTGAAAGTGCATCAGACGATCGTGGACAACATCGTCACCTGTCAGGAGATGGCCGGTGTGAGCTTCAGCATCACGAAGCTGGATGCCGAGTTGAAAAAACTCTGGGACATGCCCTGCGAAAGCGTCGGTTACACGAAGCTTTAAGCCTGATTGGATCAAGCCATCTAGCTGACGACCTTCTTCACGAAGCAGGCCTTCAGCCCGATGGCCATGCCATCCATCTTGCAGGAGATTTCGTGGTCGCCTTCCACGAGACGGATGGGCTTTGACTTGGTTCCCACCTTGAGAACATCGGAGGAGCCCTTCAACTTCAAATCCTTGATCATCGCCACGATGTCGCCATCCGCGAGCACCGCGCCGTAGGCATCTTTAACGACTCGTTCAGCCTCCGGTTCGTCCGCCGCCGCACCGGCCTGCCACTCATGGCCGCAGGTCATGCATTCAAAGCGGCCGTCATGATCCAAAACGTCAGTCATCTCACACATCGGGCAGGCTGGGGTACTCATAGGCACTCACGAGACACCGCACCTCAAAGGAACTCAAGCGCAGATCATTACTACCGCGCCAGCAGCGTCACTTTATCCGCTGCAGACACGCTCCTGGGTTCGCCAAAAAGCATGAGCACGGTGGCTCCATCGCCCTGGATCACGCGCAACTGAAGCAGACGCTTTGAATCATGACTGATCTGAAGATCCAGCTGGCGCAGGTAGCGGCGAATGAAGGGAGCCTTGGGGCGCAAAGTGACCGTTGCCACTCCGGGGCTGTCTTCGGCTTCTTTGATGATGAAGTGCCTTGTCAGATCGGCGGGTGAAGCCTCACGACCGCTCAGGAAACGGGCCCACATGCGATAGCGCGGATCGTCCTCCTCCAGCACCAGCCAGTCGGCACCAACTGCTTCACGAACACGGAATTCTTTGGCATCATGCACCAGCACCGTGACGGCAGGAGTGCCAAGCTCCCAGCGGAAGGCACCATCCTGAAAACGCCAGAAACGACCGGCAGCGGTCACTGGTTGTTTCAATGCGGGAATGGTGCGGGTCTGCTGAAAATTCACTTCCATGTCAGCCATCCCCTTTTGTGCCTCAGCCCAGGCCAGCATGATCGGCGGCAGCGGCGCGTCCGGTTTTGGCAGCGTCACCGCTTGCGGATAGGCTGTGACGATTGAGAGAAGAAGCAGAGCAAGAGCGCGCATGGTGTGGATCATCACATGAAATTCAGGTCTGCACCATCACGGCAGCAGAGCTTTGATCTCCCTGGCATGCGCGCTCACATCCGCCGCGAGCAGCAGAGCTGACACGACCACCACCCGCCGTGCTCCGGCGGCGAGGATTTGCGGAAGACGCGGGGCATTCACACCGCCGATGCAAAAGATGGGCAGCGAGACCAGGCGATGCACTTCGGCAATGTCTTGAAGACCAATCGGCACATAGTCCGGCTTCGTGCCTGTGGCATACAGTGGCCCGAAGCCAATGTAGTCAGCACCCTCGGCCTGCGCGGCAACAGCCTGATCAAGACGGTGAGTGGACTTGCCAACAAATGTCCCCTGCCCCACCACGGCTCGGACTTTGGCCACCGCCTCGTCATCCTGGCCGACGTGCACGCCTTCGCAGCCAATGGCAGCAGCGACTTCGAGATGATCATTGATGATCAATGGCACGCCGTGCTCACGCAGAATCGGCTGCATGAGCCGCGCCAGCTTTTCGATCTCCTGCGAGCTGAATTTTTTGGCCCGCAACTGCAGCAGATCCACGCCGCCAACACACAAGGCCGCGGTCATTTTTTCCACCTGCGCCGGTTGCACATAACCGAGATCAAGGATGCCATAAAGGCGGGCACCAGGCAGCGCGGGGAAGGACGAGGAGGAATCAGGCATGAGCAGGCAGAGGAATCAGCAGCAGCGCGGTGAATTCAAGTGCCGTTCTTCATCTTGACGCCATGCCAGCCTGCGACACGGTCACCACAGCGCAGTCGCGCTTTCCACCATGGTCCTCACGATTGCCATCATCGTCCTCTTCGGACTGCTCCTGATGATGCTGGAGACTTTTGTCCCGGGCTGGATTGCTGGAGGTCTTGGTGTTCTTTGCCTGATCACGGCCGTGGTGCTCGCGCTCAGCTCACCGGAACTCGCTGACTGGCCCGCCTGGGGCCGCACCCTGCTGGCCTGCGGCATTGTCGTTGCCTCTGTCCTTGTGCTGCTCGCTTGGATGCGTTTTTTTGCCGTGAAATTCTGGCGGCGCACCTTCACTCTGGAGACTGAAATCCACTCGACGCCGAACACTGAGCAACCTCAGTTAGGCGCAGAAGGTGTCGCTCTCACCGAGTTGCGCCCCCTGGGGCGCGCCGAGATCTCCGGCAAACGCTGTGAAGTGCGTTGTGAAGACGGTTTTGTCCCGGCTGGATCGCGTCTTCGTATCACCGGCAGCGAGCCCGGAAATCTGCTCGTGCGCCTGCTTTCATAATCCCCAAACCATCGTCCATCAACCTCATGCCTAATCTACAACTCTTCTTCGTCGGCGGCGCCATCGTGCTCGCACTGATCATCTTCCTGATCGTTGCCAAGTTCTTCAATCTCTGGCTGCGAGCCAGCATCTCCAACGCGCCGGTGAGCATCGTCAATCTTCTGGCCATGTATCTGCGCGGCGTGCCCAACGCACTCATCGTGGACACTCGCATCACGGCATCGAAAGCCGGCATCCCGATCAACACCGACCAACTGGAAGCCCACTATCTTGCGGGTGGTGAAGTTTCGCATGTGGTGCTCTCCCTGATCGCAGCCGACAAGGCGGGCATTCCGCTCGATTTCAATCGGGCTTGCGCCATCGACCTTGCTTGCAAGGGCACTTCAAAAACGGTGCTCGAAGCCGTGCGCACGAGCATCAACCCCAAGGTCATCGATTGTCCGCATCCGGACATGGGCCGTGGTGGCAAGATCGACGCAGTGGCCAAGGACGGCATTTCGCTGCGTGTCCGCGCCCGTGTGACAGTTCGCACCAATCTTGACCGCTTCATCGGCGGTGCCACGGAGGAAACCGTCGTCGCGCGAGTAGGTGAAGGCATCGTCACCTGCATTGGTTCATCAGCTTCCTACAAGGACGTGCTGGAGAATCCGGACAGCATTTCCAAACTCGTGCTGCATAAAGGAGTCGATGCCGGCACCGCGTTTGAGATTCTATCGATCGACATCGCCGACATTGATGTGGGCGAAAACGTCGGCGCCAAACTGCAGGCCGAGCAGGCGGAGACGGACAAAAAAATCGCCCAGGCCAATGCCGAAGTGCGCCGCGCCGCAGCGGTGGCTGTGGAGCAGGAAATGGCTGCCCGCACTCAGGAGATGCGCGCCCGCGTGGTCGAAGCTGAAGCACAGATCCCGCTCGCCATGGCCGAGGCCTTCCGCAGTGGCAACATGGGCATCATGGATTTCGCCCGCTATAAAAATCTGGCTGCCGACACCGATATGCGCTCAAAAATCGCCGGAGTCAGCACCAACGCCAGCCAGGGTTAACCTCCGTCCCTTTTTGCAGTGAAGCGTCTCTGTCTCCACACCATCACCACGAAGCCTTGGACCACCGAGGAATGCATCTCCAAATACGCCGCGGCAGGTGTCGGCGGCATCACCTTCTGGCGCTACAATCTCGAAGGCCGTGATCCAGCTTCCGTCGGCAGACAGGCACGCGAGGCCGGTTTGAAAATTGTCAGCCTTTGTCGCGGTGGCTTCTTCCCCGGTAAAACGCCCGAGACGAGGCAGAAGGCCATTGATGACAATCGCCGCTGCATTGAAGAAGCTCACGCGCTCGGCGCACCGTTGATCGTTCTCGTCTGTGGCGCGGTGCCGGGACAGCCGCTGGAAGAATCACGCAAACAAATCGTTGATGGCATCGCCGCCGTGTTGCCGGATGCCGAGGCGGCAGGTGTGAAACTCGGCATCGAACCGCTGCATCCCATGTATGCCGATGACCGCAGCGCCGTGAACACCATGCGCCAGGCCAACGACATCTGCGATGCGCTCGACAGCCCGCCCATGCTCGGCATCGCGGCAGACGTGTATCACATCTGGTGGGACCCAGAACTGGAGCATCAAATCCAATACAGCGCCGCCCAGAAGAGGCTCTTTGCCTACCATATCTGTGACTGGAAAACCCCCACCACCGACTTTCTCAATGACCGCGGACTGATGGGCGAAGGCTGCATCCCGATCCGCCAAATCTCCGACTGGGTCGATGCCACCGGCTTCAAAGGTCATCGCGAAGTGGAGATTTTCTCCAATCGTTACTGGGGGATGAATCAGGACGAATGGCTGGCTAAGATTGTCAGTGCTTATCAGACATTGCAGAAGTGACGGGCATTCTTTTGAAAGCAATCCCGCACCCCCGCGTTTTCAGCGGTCACCTTTCCGCCATGAAACGCCTCCTCCTAGCCTCCCTGCTCCTTGCCATCGCTTCACCGCTTTTTGCCGATGATGCCTCCGACATCCTGGCCCAGTCAGGCGTCAAGGGAGGCACCGTGGTTCATGTGGGTTGTACGGATGGGAAACTGACTTCGGCCCTGCGGGCAAATGAGGCATATCAAGTGCAGGGACTAACCAGGGATTCAGCAGCTGTTTCAGCGGCTCGAGAATCGATCCATCAATCAGGCAAATACGGGGCGGTCGCTGTCGAGACCTGGAATGGCAAACATCTGCCTTACATCGAAAATTACGTGAACCTGCTCGTCGTGGAGGACGCAGCCTCGGTCTCGAAAGAGGAGATCGACCGCGTGCTCACCCCTCTGGGTGTGGCCATGGTGCGCAAGGC
>CANJVS010000190.1 GCA_947477755.1 Verrucomicrobiaceae bacterium
CAACCGGTCAAAGAAGCCGCGTTTGAACTCACCGTGAACGCCAAGGGCCGGCTCATCTCCGAAAGCGAGTTCGAGCAGATCATCATCAAAACCGGCCCGCATGGCGAAAAGCTCCGTCTGCGCGATGTCGCACGCGCTGAGATGGGATCAGGTGATTACTCGCTGCGCAGTCTCATCAATAATAAAAAAGCCGTCGGCATGGGTGTCTTCCAGCTTCCTGGGGCAAACGCGCTGGCCGTCTCGGGAGCGGTGCGTGAGCGCATGGCCGACTTGAAGACCAAATTCCCAGAAGGTGTGGACTACGCCATCGCCTATGACCCGACCGTGTTCGTGGAAAAATCCATCGACGCAGTCATCCACACGCTCATTGAGGCGCTGCTGCTCGTCGTCCTCGTCGTCGTGATCTTCCTGCAAACTTGGCGTGCGTCGATCATCCCACTGGCCGCCGTTCCAGTGTCACTCATCGGCACCTTCGCCGTGATGCACGCCCTCGGCTTCTCCATCAACAACCTCTCTCTCTTCGGCCTCGTCCTCGCCATCGGCATCGTTGTCGATGACGCCATCGTCGTCGTCGAGAACGTCGAGCGTAACATCCGCAACGGCCTCAATCCGATGGATGCCACGAAGCAGGCCATGAAGGAAGTAACCGGCCCAATCGTCGCCACCGCCCTTGTGCTCTGCGCCGTGTTCATTCCCACCGCCTTCATCAGCGGATTGAGCGGCCAATTCTACAAACAGTTCGCTGTGACGATTGCGATCTCCACCGTCATCTCGGCCATCAATTCGCTCACGCTTAGCCCCGCCCTGTCAGCGCTTCTGCTCAAAGATCATCACGCTAAAAAAGACCTGCTGTCGCGCTTCATCGACCTGCTGCTCGGCTGGTTCTTCCGCCCGTTCAACCGCTTCTTCGAGTGGTCCTCAAATGTTTATGTCGGCCTCGTGAAGCGCATCATTCGCTTCAGCTTCATCGCACTTCTGATCTATGGCGGACTGGTGTGGGCCACCTGGAAAGGCTTCCAGATCGTGCCTGAGGGCTTCGTGCCAGGTCAGGACAAACAATACCTCGTCGGCTTTGCCCAACTCCCAGAAGGCTCGTCGCTTGATCGCACCGAAGACGTGATGCGCCGCATGTCACAGATCGCGATGGATCATCCCGGCGTGAAGGACGCCATCGCCTTCCCAGGTCTCTCGATTCAAGGCTTCACCATCAGTCCGAACGCCGGCATCGTCTTCGTCGGTCTCGACGACTTCGAAGAACGCACCACGCCTGAGTTGAGCGGCGGAGCGATCGCTGGCGCGCTCAATGGCAAGTTCATGGCCATTCAAGATGCCATGGTGCTCATGTTCCCACCGCCACCCGTCAATGGCATCGGCACCACCGGCGGCTTCAAGCTCATGGTCGAAGATCGCGGCAATCTTGGTTACGCCGCGCTGTATCAGGCCACACAAAAACTCGTCGGCGCAGCGTATGGCAGTCAGAAACTCACGCAGGTCTTCTCCGGCTACACCGTCAACGTCCCGCAACTCGAAGCCGACGTGGATCGCGAGAAGGCTAAGATGCAGGGCGTGCCGCTCGCGAATCTTTTCGAGACGCTGCAAATCAATCTCGGCAGTCTCTATGTGAACGACTTCAATCGTTTCGGGCGCACCTATCAGGTCGTCGCGCAAGCTGAGCAGCAGTTCCGTGATGACGCCAGCGACATCACCAAACTCAAGACCCGCAACGCCGCAGGCGGCATGGTGCCCATCGGCTCCCTCGTGAAAGTGAAGGAGAGTTTCGGCCCCGACCGCGTCACCCACTACAATGGCTATCTCGCCGCCGACTTCAATGGAGCGCCTCTGCCGCCACTCAGTTCTGGGCAGGCCGAAGAACTCATCGCCAAACTCGCCAACGAAGTGCTGCCCGCCGGCTTCGAATTCGAGTGGACCGATCTCACCTACCAAAAGATCATCGCAGGAAACACCGCCATGTACATTTATCCGCTCTGCATCCTGCTCGTCTTCATGGTGCTCGCCGCGCAATACGAAAGCCTGCGCCTGCCGCTCGCCATCATTCTCATCGTGCCGATCTGTCTGCTGTTCGCGCTCGCCGGGGTGATGATCATGGATGGGGATAACAACATTTTCACTCAAATCGGCTTCATCGTCTTGATCGGGCTCGCGTGTAAAAACGCCATCCTCATCGTCGAATTCGCCAAGGAGCGCTTCGACCATGGCCTCAGCCCGTTGGATGCCGCGCTCGATGCTTGCCGTCTGCGACTGCGTCCCATTCTGATGACCTCCATCGCCTTCATCGCTGGGGTGTATCCCCTCGTCGTCTCCACCGGTGCCGGTTCTGAAATGCGTCGCGCCATGGGCACCGCCGTCTTCGCCGGCATGATCGGCGTCACCTTCCTCGGCCTCTTCCTCACACCCGTGTTCTATGTGCTCGTGATGAAACTCGGTCGGCAAAAGAAAGCCGCCGAAGTCCCGGTCGCCGCGCCATTGATCACTTCTCACTAATCACTTCTGTCCTCTCCGCCATGCGCCTTCTCCTTCCACTCCTCCTCGCCACCAGCGCGCTCGCCCAGGTCGGGCCAAATTACCAGCGACCGGCCACCGAGACCGCGCCGCAGTTCAAAGGCGTCACCTGGCGTGCCGCTACGCCTGCCGCGCATCTGCCCAAGGGCGAATGGTGGAAGGTTTATCACGACACGAAGCTTAGCGAACTCGAAACCCGCGCCACCGCGAATAACCAACAGTTAAAAGCCGCCATCGCCCGCTTTGATCAGGCGCGCGCCGCCGCCCGCATGTCACGTGCAGACTTCCTCCCATCGGTGGGCTTACCCTTCACCGCCGAGCGTCAGGGTACCTCCGCTCACATGCCTACCCCCTTCCCTCTCAATGGCATCCGCTACGACGGTCCCGCCTACAATGCCCTCATGGACTTCGGCTGGGAGATCGACCTCTGGGGCAAGATCCGCCGCACCGTCGAGGCCGACAAAGCCAATGCCGCAGCCGCTGCCGATGCCATCCACAACGTCCTCCTCGGCATCCAGGCAGATGTCGCCTCAAACTACTTCAAGCTGCGTGCGCTCGATACCGAGATGCGCATCGTCCGCGAGGCCGTGAGCTGGCGCAGCGAAGCCCTCAAAATCGCCAAAGCGCGCGTCCTCGCCGGAGCCGGCAGCGAGCTCGAGCAGGCCCAGTCCGAGACCGAAGTCGCCACCGCCGAGGCCGAGATCTCCGCCCTCCAGGCCCAGCGTGATCAGATCGAAAACGTCCTCGCCATCCTCACCGGCACCAGCGCCGCCAGCTTCCGCATCCCCGTCACTGCCAGCGATCTCGCCAGCCCGCCCAGCCTGCCCGCAGGCGTCCCCAGCGACCTCTTGGAGCGCCGCCCCGACATCGCCCAGGCCGAGCAGCAACTCGCCGCCGCCACCGCCCGCATCGGCGTCGCCAAAGCCCTCTTCTTTCCCAGCCTGAAGCTCATCGGTCGCGGCGGCTTTCAGAGTGGCGACATCGACCTCCTGCTAGCGCCCGACTCCCTCATGTGGAGCTTCGGTCCCAGCCTGAACATCCCCCTTTTCTCCGGCGGCAAAAACCGCTTCAATCTGCACAAGAGCAAAGCTATCCATGACGAAGCCCTCGCCATGTATCGGCAGGCCTTTCTCGGTGCCGTGGCCGATGTCGAATCCAGCCTCTCCAGCCTGCGCAATCTCAGCACCCAGGCCGCAGCCCAGCAGCGCGCCCGCGAAAGCTCCCAGCGCGCCGCCAGCCTCGCCCGCACCCGTTACGAGGCCGGCACCAGTCCTTATCTCGATGTCATCGAGGCCAACCGCACCACCCTCCTCACCCAGCGCGCCACCGCCCAGATCTCCGGTCAGCGACTCACCGCCAGCGTGTCCTTGATCAAAGCCCTCGGCGGTGGCTGGGAGCAGAGCTCCATCATTAGCCTCCCCGCCACCACCACCGATCCCGCCGCCCGTTCCCAACCTGAGGTTCAGAGCAAAGGCCTGCTCACCAAATTCAAAGGCATCTTCGGTCGCAAGTCCGCAGCCAAGCCCTAGGCCGATCTGGAGGCAGTGTTGAGAGTTATTCGTTAACGGTTGGGAGCCTGGAACCCATCCCGCCATGCCGTCTGTCCTCAAAGACAACACAGGTGGCATCGACGCGCTGGTGAGCCAGCCCGCTGGTGGCAGGCGGTGCAAAGTCAGCCTGCAACGCATCGAGGACATCCTCGTGCCTGGGCTCAAAGACCCGAGTTAGGCCGCCGTGGAGCACTGAACCGGCGTCAAGGTGCATGGCTGGATCAAGGAGCAACTGCAAGTCGAACTGAGCTACACCACCGTCATCCGCTACTTGCACGAACTGGACTTTCATCTGCGCGTGGCGCGCCCCTGACCCTTGCTCGATGAGCCCGAACGCGAGGAGGAGCGCCAGGCCTTGCGGGCGAAGATCAAAGCGCTCGCCGAAGACCCCGCCGTGGAACTCTGGTTTGGCGTCAACTTCGGAATCCAGTTTTACCGCAGTTCCCATGGCAGCCCGGGTTACTGCACTTCGCTTGCCAGATAATACGGAATTATCGCGCGCAATTTCTAGACCTTCGTGCTGAGCGTCACGCCATCTGCCGTGACAGTCACTTTCTTGATCAGCTTCAGCACTGTGCCCAGCGGCTCGATTTTCCGATACGGGCCGATCCAAGGCCAGATCTCCATTCCGTTAACAAAGCCTTCGGCAACGGTTTTTCCAGGCACTTTCACCTCCACCATTTTGGCGTCGATGCCTTCCTCGTGGACATAGATGAGAAAGACAGCTTCGCCATTCAAGTAGCGCTTCCTCCCCTCCCAAAATTTGAGCCGGTTCATCGGCAGACTGACCTGACCGCTAAGAGTGCTTTTCGCGGGATCCGTTTTCTCAAAGCGCAGCAGTTCGGCGTAGCTGCCGTAACCGCTGTCAGGTGCCATGGTGAGCAGGGCATTCAGCTCGGTGATGTTCAATTTCAGCTCCACCATCTGCCCGGCCCTGGCTCCTGTGGCAAAGTCCGTGAGCCGTTTTTCCAACGCCGCCTTCGTTTCCACCGGCAGATTGATGGCAGCCATCTTTACCGGTTCATTGACGGTGAAGACCTCGATCGCCTTGTCCTGAGTGATCAGCGAATATGCGCTCCAGGCGATGATGCCGCCGAAGGTCATCGCGGCCATGGTCATGATGGCGCATCCATAGAAGGGACTGAAATCGCCGGTGGGGATTTTTTGAATGCTGGCCATGAATGATTGAGCGGGAGGTATTGGAGATTCAAGCGGTTACAAGGCAGGTGTTCCATTCACCACCTCCGGCCTCGCCAGCGGAGATATCAGCTTTGCATCACGATCTTGATCTTGCCGGCAGTCTTGCCCGCAGCATTGAGGCTGTCGGCCAAAGTTGGACCTGAAGTGCGATTTTCAGAAATCACGCCCGCTGGCACTGAATTGCTTTCCGCCTCAAGCGCCGCCTTCAGCGCGCCCTCAACCATCTGACCGCAGTGAATCTTCATGGGTGGCAGCGGGCCGAGCGGCGCGCTGAGTTCCTCGGCGCTCATCAGCAGGGCCTCCTCCTTTGTCTTTCCGCGGATCAACTCCGTGGCAAGACTGGCCACGGCGATCGCAGTCTGGCAGCCAAAGGATTGAAAGCTGGCCTTATCGATGACCTTTCTGCCGTCCTTGTCTTTGAACTTCAACCACATGCGCACCATGTCACCGCAGTCCGGTGAGCCGACAGTGCCCACGGCATCAGCATCAGCCATTTC
>CANJVS010000191.1 GCA_947477755.1 Verrucomicrobiaceae bacterium
CGCCCATGATCGCCTCCGGCGAATGGCCGCTTTTGGCGATCAGCACGTCGAGCGCCTGGTCCAGAGCTTTGTCTTCCTTCGTTTTGGTTCTTCGCATGTCTTCCTGTCCTCGGGTTTGACCCTCCACACAAACTTTCTGACAGGCTCTGAAGCCCCGGGAATTGGTCAGACGACTGGCCGATCAAAATGATGCCAAATTCCAGTTCCTGCTCGGCAGTTATTATTTCGAGGGTAATGGTGTAGCCAAAGACGAGGCAGAAGCGGTCAAGTGGTACCGCAAAGCCGCCGATCAGGGTTGGGTGGATGCTCAGTACCTGCTCGCCATCTGCTACGGTCAAGGCCTTGGAACTGTCTCCGACCCTGTTGAAGGCCTACAAGTGGGTCAGCCTCGCTGCGGCGCAGGGAAAAGTAGAGGCAAAAAGCAGCTTGGAGACTCTTGAAGGCAATCTCACTCCCGAACAACTCGCCGAGGGCAGGAAGCGGGCTGCGGGGTTCAAGGCGAAAACAGCAAGATGAATCAGCTGCCGCCCCATGGTCTTCACTGGTTTGGTACAGAGGGAATTTAAGCCATCGGCGCGAAAGGCTGGCGCCTTGCCGGGCGTAGGTTTACGACCCCCTATCGACCATGTCCCACCGTCACGCTCTTGCCTCACTGACCTGCCTCACCTTGCTTTCTACGCCTGCCTTCGCCCAGGATGGGGAAAAGATCACCTATGAAGACCAAGTTCGGCCGTTGCTTGAAAACAAATGTTTCTCCTGCCACAATCCGGATAAAAAGAAGGGCGATCTGGACCTGACCAGCATGGGGGCCCTGATGACTGGGGGCGGCGGTGGTGCCATCGTGGACGCTGGCAATCCAAGCTCCAGCCGTCTCTGGACGTGTAGTGCGAAGAAAGAAGAACCTTTCATGCCGCCAGAAGGCGCGGCCCTGAGTGCCAAAGATTTGGATATCCTGTCCAAATGGATCGCGGGCGGCGTGCTGGAGACGAAGTCCAGCGTGGCCAAGAAATCGAGCAAGCCCAAAGTCGACATGGCGGTTGCTGTGACGAGCGGCAAACCTGCGGGTCCCATCGCCAAGCCGGAGCATGTGCTGCTGGAACCAGTCGTGGTGACGCCACGCACCACTGCAGTGATCGCCATGGCGGCAAGCCCTTGGACCTCCTTGGTTGCCTTTGCTGCACCAAAGCAGGTCCTGCTTTACGACACCGACACGAAGCAGTTGGCCGGTATTTTCCCATACACTGAAGGTTACGCCCGCAGTCTGCGCTTCAGTCGCAATGGCTCCCTGCTTGTGATGGGTGGCGGCCGCGGAGGCAAACTCGGTCACGCCATTGTCTGGGAGGTGAAGACCGGCAAACGCATTGTCGAAGTGGGCAAGGAATTTGATCAGGTCATGTGCGCGGACATCAGCCCGGATCACAAGATGGTGGTGATCGGCAGCCCCTCGAAAAAGGTGAAGGTCTATGACACTGCCACCGGTGAAGAATTGTATGTCATCAGCAAGCACACCGAGTGGGTCATGGGCACCGCCTTCAGTCCCGATGGCGTGCTGCTGGCCACCAGTGACCGCAATGGCAACGTCATGGTGTGGGAAGCCGCAAGTGGTGGCGAGTTTTACATCCTCGGCCAGCACAAGGCCACGTGCACCGACCTCGCCTGGCGCGGTGACTCAAACATTCTCGCCTCCTGCTCCATGGATGGCACCATCAACATCTGGGAGATGAATGAAGGCAAGCTGGTGAAAAGCTGGGCCGCTCACAGCGGCGGCGTGCAGTCCGTGTCATTCACGCCAGAAGGCAACATCGTTTCCGCCGGCAATGACGGACTCGTCCGCCTCTGGGACCTCAACGGTAACAAAAAGTCCGAAGCCGTGAGCCAGGGCGACATTGTGACCAAAGTGGTGGCCCTCTATGATTCAAAATCCTGCGTCAGCGCCAACTGGCGCGGCGAGGTGAAGATGCTCTCACTGGAAGCCAAGATGGCCGACTGGGGCAGCCTTTCCAGCAATCCGCCGCTCATCACCCAGCGCATCATCGAGTCTGAGAAGCGTGCCACCGAACTCGTGGCCAAAATGCCATCGCTCCAAGATGCCATCAAGAAAGCTGAGGCTGATGTGAAAACCCGTGAGGAACGTCTCGCCAAAACCCGTGCCGAGGTCGCTGAGAACGAACGGCGCTCCAAGAGTTATCCGGCTGAGATCGCTGCGGATGAAAAGGCTCTCGCAGAAGCCAAAGCCGCCCTAACCAAAGCCACCGCTGATAAAACGGCACGGACGGCGGCCATCAAAGCTCATGCCGACAAGTCCAACCAACTGGCTGCACTGCAAAAAGAACTCGACTCTGCTGCCGCTGAAGTCGCCAAACTCAACGCCGCTAAAGCTGAGCCACAAAAAGTCGCCCCGATCAAGGCCAAGGCTGATCAACTCACCGCCGCCGTCGAGAAAGCCAAAGCGGCGCTTGGTGCCGCACCTGCCCCTGTGGCTGATTTGGACAAACTGATTGCCGATACCACAGCCAAGGTGAAAACCACCACTGACGCCATCGCAGCGAAGAAGGCCGAACTGCCCAAGCTGCCAGCTTTGGTCAAAGCAGGTCCAGACCGTGTCAAAGCTGCCGACGCCGCACTTGTCCAGGACAAAGGCGTTCTAGTCACGGCGCAGACCACTGTCAAATTCGCCAGTGATGAGATCAAGGTCCTGCAAAAACTGCCCACCCTGCTCAAGGCTGCACAGTTCAATGTCGGCGTGCTCACCGAGAAGGAAAAACTCGCCAAACTGGAAGGCAGTTTCAACGACTACACTGCCGCGAAGAAAGAGAACGAGGACGCCAAGGTCAACAATGCCGCCCGCATTGAATCGGCGAAAAAGACGGTGGCCGAGACCACCAATGCCATCCCGCAGCACGAAGCCACACTCAACAAACTGAAGGCTGAACTCAATGGTATCGAGCAGGCCGTGACTCCGACCAAGGCCGCCGACAGCAGCGCTGCGGGGAAATTGGATGCGCACAAAAAGATCATCGCAGCTCGTGAAGCCGAATTGGCCGCACTCACCAAAACACGTGACGATGGCATCGCCGCCGCTAAAAAATCCGCTGATGACATTGGCAAGGCCAGCGAAGGCTTGAAGAAAAAACTCACCGAAGTCGCCGCCAAACTCAAAGGTCCAGCCGCACAGGTCGCGAGCAAGCTGGCGAACGTCACCAAGATCGAGCCAGCTCTTGCAGCCGCCAAAAAGAGCGTGGCAGACCTGACACCTGCCGTGACAGCGAAAGAGAAAGCTTTCAAGGATGCCGAGGCCGCCCTGCCTAA
Source organism: Verrucomicrobiaceae bacterium (assembly GCA_947477755.1). Lineage (GTDB taxonomy): Bacteria > Verrucomicrobiota > Verrucomicrobiia > Verrucomicrobiales > Verrucomicrobiaceae > Prosthecobacter. The sequence goes on from CANJVS010000191.1 coordinate 3,310, forward strand.
ACTCCTTGCCGATACCAAGACGGCCGAGAAGGCTCTGGCAGATGCCAAAGCCGCCAAGGACAAACCCGCTGACCTCGTCGCCAAAGCTCAGGCTGACCTTGATGCCCGCCGCGTCGCGAAGGCTTCTGGTGACAAGGCTTTGAGCGATTCACGTGTGGCTCTTGGGAAGGCCAAGTCTGAACTCGCTGCCGCTGTCAATGCCGTCGCTCAGACTGAGAAGAAACTCGCACAGGCCAGGACTGAACTCGCCACCGCCGACAAGGCGGCTGCCCCTCTGCGCGGTCAACATGACAGCATCAGCAAGGAGATCACTGCTCAGGATAAGGCTCGCGCCGAAAAACTGGCCGCACCCGCCGCTCTTGCTGCGGAGTTTGTCACCAAGTCCAAACCCGTGACCGACGCCATCGCCCAACTCAAGGCCGCCCAGCCAGCCTTGGACAAAGCCTTTGCTGATGCGCGTGCCAAGCTTGAGGGCGAGATTAAAATCGTCGATGCCAAAAAGGCCGAAGTCACCAAGGCAACGGAGGAACTCGAGAACACAAAAAAGAAAAAAGCCACCGCCGAGACCACCATCGCCGCCAGCTTGAAAGACAATCCCGTGCGTGACAAAAACCTCGTCGAAATCAACGCCGAACTGACCAAACTCCAGCCCCAGCTTGATCCACTGCGCGCCAAAGTGAAGCAGCTTGAATCGCAGTATTTTACTATGCTGCCGAAGTGATGGTGTACTGCTGCTGGCTTGAGCCTGTTTCATGCACGGGCATTTCGTCGGATTTGAAGGAATTCATGCCGTAACTGCGCCTCTCTGCCGTTTGCTAATGGCCACTGAATTCCTTGATTGCTCCATGGCCCGCCTCCTGCACTTGGCACCTTGCATTGATCTGGTCTCTGAAGCCGTTATTCTACCGCATCAGTCTCGAAGCCGCGGCCTTGCTGCCATGACGCATAACCTAACCTCGCTCGATGCAGTGTGGCGGATGGCGGCAAGAGCCTTCCACAGTCTTTGTGAAGAGCCTACTCAGCGGGTTCCATGGTTGCTTTCATGGGGCCCTGGCTCTCTTTCATCCGGGGGTCGGCACCGTATTCGTGGATCTGTTCGACACGCAGTTCGGCGAGTTCTTTGTGACAGGTGGCCACGATGACTCGACCGCTTTCATCGACCTCGCAGGCCATCTTGTAGCCTTTGTCTAGTTCGTAGCCAAAGATGACCTTCAGCATCTCGATGACGTACTCGTAGCTGTGCGTGTCATCGTCATGCAGAATGACGTGGTACGGCGGCTCCAGTTCAGGCTTGAGCTGTGGGGGGGATGGCCGTACGACGGGACGTCCGGGTTTCACCGGGGCTTCCGTGGCATTGCTGATCAACTCCAATCTCATGAGACAGTATGCACGCGGACGCCTGCTGTCTCAACCGTGTGGATGCAAAGAGGCGGGATTCTTTTCAGAACCCCGCCTCGCGGAAAACAAACTGGAAGGGATCAGGGACTAGGCCGGATCTTTTTTCGGCGCTTCGCCTTCGGACTCTGGACGCGGGCGGCTGGAGCCACCTTCGCCGCTAGGTGGACGACGGAAGCCGCCGCCTTCACCACCTTCACCACCGGGGCGGCGCATGCTGCCGCCAGGGCCACCGGGGCCGCCAGGACCACCCTGACCAGCAGGACCGCCGCGCATCATGTTTCTCATGCGTTCCATGCCCGATTTCATTTCTTCTTTGCTCACCTTGCCGTCCTGATTTTCATCCATGCGGTTGAAGCGTGATTCGATCTCCTGTTTGGAAAACTCGGCGTATTCCATTTTGTCCACGCTGCCGTCGGCATTCTTGTCCATGCGGTCATAGACCTCGTCCAGATTGAAGGCACCGGGTCCGCCAGGTCCACCGGGAGGGCCGCTTTGTGGTCGATCTCCTTGTGGACGGTCACCTTCAGGGCGCGGCATTGGCCTGTCACCTTCTGGCTTTGGCATGGGTTTATCACCTTCTTTGCTTTCACCCGGCGGGCGGCGGAAGCCTTCACTTTCGCCACCAGGGCGGCGGAACCCACTTTCACCGCCAGCGCGGCCCTTCATGCCTTCACGCATGCGTTCAGCGATCTGGCTCATTTCGGTCTTGTCCACAAAACCATCCGCATTGACATCCATTTTGGAGAAGCGGTCGCCTGTGTCTTTCTTGGCGAATTCCTCGAACTCGCCCTTGCTGATTTTGCCATCATTGTCGGTGTCGGCACGCTTCAGAAATTCGGCGAGGCGATTGCCGCTGCCTTCGCCCTTAGGTGCGCCATCTTGAGCGACAGCGATGCTGGTTCCAAGCGCCAGAAGGCTGAGAACAGTGAGTGTGTTGGTGGTGAGTTTCATAATGGGTGGGGTCAGATGTTGACTGCGCGCTCTCAAACCAACGCATTGAGGTTTGGTTTCGGCGGGGATGAAAAAAATGCTGCGAGCCTTATTTCCCGAAGCA
>CANJVS010000192.1 GCA_947477755.1 Verrucomicrobiaceae bacterium
GAAGTCATGTAGGCATGAGAGTGATCCTTGGCACGATCCAGATGGTTCGCTCCGGCCGGGTAACGCACCCCGCGGATGCCCACCTTGGCCGCCACGGTCTGCAGCTCGCAGTTGCCGCTCACTTCACAGGTCAGGCAGTCGAGCGGATGGTCGGTCAGCACCAGCTCGACGATGTTTTTACGCAGGCTGCGAATCTTTTTCGATTCGGTGAAGACGTGCATTCCCGCTGAAAGTGGGGTGTGGCATGAAGCCACGACACGGCGCGGTCCATCGGGCTGCAGGGCGACCTCGACCGAACAGACGCGGCAGGCTCCATAGGGCTCAAGCTGTGGTGCGTCACACAGTGTCGGCACATGGCCGCGCCCGCGGTGCCTGTCGATGAAGTTGAGCAGCGTGTCGCCCGACTTGAACTGGAGAGGTTCGCCGTCGATGTAGGCGGTGAGGGTGGAGAGGTCTTGAACCATGATGGGGGGATGAATACCTGACGCAATATAGCCGTCGCGATTCGTTGCTGTCGAGTCCTGAAGTCACACCTAAACGGCACTTTTGGCCTGCTTTTTCGGCGAGATGAAATACAGCACTGCGCCGATCAGGATCGTGACCAGGCCTGCCAGGGACTCGCGTGTCTGATGAATCATCTGATAGGTCATCATCCAGCCGCTGATACCGATGAAGATCAGCGGCGTGAGCGGGTAGCCCCAGCAGCGGACGGGGCGCGGCAGATCGGGTTCGGTGCGGCGCAGCACCATGAGTCCGAGCACGGTCAAAAAGGAGCAGAGCTGGATGCTGAACTGCACATAGTTCAGCACCTTTTCAAAGGTTGCCGTGAGGATCAGGGTGATGACGATGGCGAGCTGGGCAAGCATGGCGACCCATGGCACGCCCCCTGAGGTGACGGCTGCAAAGGGGGAAAGAATGCGCACGTCCTGGCCCAGAACCATCGTCACGCGCGGCCCCACCCAGGTCATGGCGCTGATGCTGGAGACGAGGCCGAGGCAGATCAGGCCGGACATGATCCTGCCGCCCTGGGTGCCGAAAATGTAATTCGCCGCGACATGCGCCACGTCCACCTGGCCTGCCAGTTCCTTCATTGGCGCCACGTGCAGGAAAACCGCATTCAGGGCGACGTAGAGCAGGCTCACGAAGAAGGTGCCGATGCCCACCGCCAGCGGCACGTTGCGCTGGGGGTTGTGGATCTCTCCCACGATGTAGGTGGCGGCATTCCAGCCCGCATACGAATACATCACAAACACCAGACTGATCGCAAAGGGCGGGCTGGCAATCAGCGCAGCATCGCCCGCAGCCGGCAGGAAACTCACGGACTGGGGGTTGGTCACGCACATCCCCGCACCGATGAAGACAAGGATGAGAACCACCTTCAACCACGTCGCCAAGTTTTGAAACCGTGCCCCGACATGGATGCCGGACGAGTGAATCATCGTGACCACTGTCACCACCACGAGTGAAGCCGTGAGCGGTGTGACAAGGCTGGTGACGCCGCTTAGGTACTTGCCCAGCGCCATTGCGGCAAGAGCGATGGGTGCGGCAAAGCCTACTGTTGAGGATAGCCAACCCGCGACGAAGCCGACGCAGGGATGGTAGGCACGCGATAGAAACTGATACTCGCCACCGGAGCGCGGCAGAGCGGCGGCGAGTTCACCATAAGCCAGCGCGCCGCAAAAGGCGCACAGTCCGCCGATGGCCCAGAGTGTGACAATGCTGAACCCGGTCGGCAGGTCGGTGACCTGGTAGCCGAGGCTGGTGAAGATTCCCGTGCCCACCATGTTCGCGATCACGATCGCAGTGGCGGTGATGAGCGAGACGCCTCGAGGCGATGTCGTGGGGGTATCGGAAGTCATGGGGGCATACGTTTACCCTGCAATGGAAGGCATTGGCAAGGGAATGAATGCAGAGCGCCCCAGCGGGCCTCACTGAAATGCCAGTGCCACAGCCCGCCTGTAAGGCAGATTCTTGCTCCCTTCGATTGCCGGGCTCAGGAGAAAAAAGAGAAAAACGCAATCACCTGCCAGAGCGCCCCGATGACAAAAAGCGCTGCAAAGGTCATCAATAGCCGTTTGCGCTGGCTGCGCCAAAAGAAAGCCAGACCTCCGGGAATGCCGGCGGCACCCGCAAAAAGCTGGCCGCCAAGCATGCCGAAAATGAGCCCCATGTGCTGATTGGTGGTGGCGCCGCCCGAATCATTGGCCATGAGGCTACCCATGAGAGACATGGAGGCCCATACGACATGTGCGGCGATCCAGGAGGCGATGAACAGAAGGCCGAGGAAGATCAACAGGATGCGGACGCCTTGGGAGGGAGAGGCGATCGGGGTTGGCGCACTCATGGTTATACGGTGAGGGCATTGCCGACGAGGGTGAAAAGTGCCCAGAGTTCAAGTGCAACACCGGCAATGAACATGAGCCAGAAGATCCGCTTCAAGGACTTGCGCCGCCTGTCCCAGAACATGGCCAGCCCCCGGAGAACTCCTGCCGTGCCCACGATGATCAAGCCAGCCAGCAGCAGGTCAGCCCATGCAAATACCTTGCTGAATGCATTGGTGGAGGGAGTGCCGTGAAGGAAAATCGTCTTCAGCATGCCGACAATCAGGTCGATCAGCACCCCGCTAACAAAAAACAGGTAAAACAGGAGCAAGTGCACCAGGGTCCAACCGGTCATGAAAATGATGCCGCCAACGACCCGCCCGGTGCGGCGGGGCATCAGGCAGGGGTGGTGGAACATCCATATCGAGTGCTCAGTGCGGATGGAAGAGGCTTGTCCTGCTGTGGCGAGTTCAGCGGGACTCTGAACGCCACCGCCGGTTCGGCGGAATGCCGGATGGTTACTGGTTCTTAACCTTGATGGACCGGATGATGTTCGTTAACGCGTCTCCGTGTTTTTCGAGAGCCTTCAACGGTTGCTGGCTGAACAGCAGAAGGAACTTGCTGCTGCCCTTGCGGACGTATTGGACAAAATTGACGCTGTATTTCACGTCTTCATCCATCGCCACCGCATTGTCGAAGGTGGCGGTCAGGCCGAGGGCCTCGTCCTTGTTGATCTCCGCTTCGCCGCCTTCATTCCACACAATGCTTTTGTAGGTGCCACCGATTTTTTTCTTCATGCTTTCGAGGGCTACACCGACGTCCGAGACGTCGATCATGAGCACGTTCATGGCGATGAGCTTGTCGGGCGATTCGACGTACACGCCCTCGTCATTGGGCTCCATTTTCCAGTCGGCTGGAAAATCGACGGCGAATTCCGGGCTGCTCTTGTCCGGGTAACCGAAGGTCTGGACTTTCCCGACGGCAGGGGCCTTGGCGGCCGCGGTGGCGCTGATCGAGTTGAGCATGGCGCCACAGGCTTCGCCGTATTCCGCGGCCTTGTCTTTGGACGCGATGAGGGAAAATAAAATTTGGTTAGACGCGTCGGGATGCTTGATCAGCGCCATGTTGATGTGGGCCGGTCCGGTGTCATCTTCGCCTTCGCCGCCGAGCAGGCGGACCACGAGGCCGTTGGCTTCGGCTGGCTCAGTTTTGGTTAACTTCAGATTCTTGAAATCCTGATTCACCGTGCCTCTGGCCTCCTTCACCGCAGCGGCGTCGTCATCAATGGCTGCCTCCATGGTCATGACTTCCACAATCACATCGCCGCCATCCGGGGAAACCACAAAAAGGCTGCCGTTCTTCATCTGGGCTTTCCAATCGTCTGGAGCGGAGAAGGTGACCAAAGGGTTCTTCTTCGGGTAGTTCAATGTTTGTTCCGCTAATGCCAGAGAAGGGTAGATCAATGCGGCCAGACTGAGAAGTAGCGTGGTTTTCATGGGAATTTTTGAGCGCGTGACGAGCATGTGCCAGCCATTCCCGCGATTTGAGTGTTTAGGACATACATTGTCAACTCGCGCCGGGCGCCGATTCCAAAATAATTCAGAGGAAATTGAAGTGGGGGTTACCCCAAGGCTGGAGCGGGTATTTCCTTGGCTACGCCCTTGCGTTTTTCTGACTCACCACTGTCGGCTTTTTGCCGGCTGGCTTGTCATCCTTCGCGGATGGAGGGGCTTCGATACCGCCATCAATGGTTGGCAGCACGTGTGCGCCGTCAGCAGGGAAGGGGATCGGGGTCAGGCAGAGAATATCACCCTCTTTCGGGGCTTTGGCTGCTTTGGCGGAGATGACGATGTGGCTTTCGGTGCTGACCAACGGCTCCACATTCATGCGGCGCAGTGTGTTTTGCGGCCGGTCAATCAGGATGATTTCGTTTCCCGCCCGCACGGCATTGCGCGGGATCACATAGACATCCGCCAGCGTTTGTCCGGCGATCTCGGCCTCTACAAAAGCTCCGATGGTGAGGGGTGGTGAACCGTCCGCCCGGCGGGCATACGGGTCGGTCACTTGCGCCACCGCCATGGCCTGGCGCGTCTGCGCATCAAGACTGCTTTCCACACGCACGATGAGGCCTTCCCAGCGCACTGGTTTGCCTGCGACGGTTGTCTTGAGAGCAACCGTTGGGCTCTTGCCCGCAGGCTGATCACGGAATGGTTGGGGTAGATTCAAGAACTGGCTTTCGCGCTCCGGCAACGGCAGGCGAATCTCCACATAATCCACGGCAAAGATGCGTCCGAGCGTGGTCCCTTGTGTCACGAACTGTCCCACATCAGCCATTTGCTCCAGAACCTGTCCGGCATAGGGCGCACGGATGATGGTGCGCTCCAAATCACGCTGAGCTTTCAGCCCGCGCGCTTTGGCCGAGGCGACATCGGCTTCTGCCTGGGCTACCTGCGGCGCACGCGAAACCAGCGTCGATGGCGCACCCGAGCGGCCCATGGCTTTCCAATTTTCGAGCGCCTGCTCGGCCCGGGCTTTTTCCTCAGCCAGCGTGACTTCGGCCTGAGCTTGCGCCGCCTTGGCCACGATGATCGCCGTGTCGTAATCCACCGGGTCCAGTTTCATGAGCACCTCGTCTTTGGCAAAGAAACCACCGGGGCGGAAGGACGCGCTCATTTCGATGATCTTGCCACTCACCTCCGGCAGCAGCGTGCTGCGCGTGCGGGGTTGCACGGTGCCCTGTGAGCGCACATGGAGTTCGTAGCTGGTTTTGTGCAGCGCCGTGCCTTCGACCCGCACCAGACTGGGCGGCACCTCAACCTTGGGTTGCTCCGGCGGGTGAGAGATCAGCCACCAGGCGGCATAACCGCAGCCGCCCAAAATCAGGACAGGCAACAGGGCACGGAAGATGGATTGAAGGAGTCGCATCGGGGGGACGGGAGACTTAAACGCTCCTGCATCGCTCAAGATTCGGAATTTGTCGAACGGAGGAAAGAGACGGTCACAGCATCGTGTGTTCCAGACCCTGAACTTCCTTCTTCACCAGGGCTCCGACGCGATGTTTGGCGAGATAGACCTGTGCGGCGTTGATGCCGAGAGCTTCGCTGGTTTTCTTCACCCCCCAGCCCTTCATCACATAACAGTCGAAAATTTGAAACTGACGCGGCGATACCTTGGCCTTCACCCGCTCCAGTGCGGCGGAAGTGATGTTGTCCCGCCATTCTTTGTCCCAGATGCTTTCGAGCAGGTTATCCTTGTCGTTGGAAAGGCGTTCCAGAGCGTAGTTTGAGGTTTCCTCACTGTCGGCATTTCCCTGATCGGCCAGGGAGGGCTGGCGCTTGCGGGCGCGGAAGACATCCAAAACACGCCAGCGGGTCATTTGCAGCAGCCAAGCCTTGAAGGAACCGGCGCGGGGGTCGTACTGCCC
>CANJVS010000193.1 GCA_947477755.1 Verrucomicrobiaceae bacterium
AATTGTTGTTAATCCGGTAGTCAAAGAATGAGTCTGCCCCGGTGACTGGTAGAAGAGTCGTGGTGGTGAGGCGTACGATCTGGCTTGAACCATTCACTGTGGCCAGGCCAAAGCCTCCGCTATCCCTAACAGTGAAGCCAGAGTTGATGGCATTGCCTGCTGTCTGTCCACTGAGAAGGACAATACCAGAGCCGACGGTGTTACCATTGGCCCCGCCCGCAGCCGTGTTGAAGTTCAGTGCGGAGGCCGATCCGAAGGAGTTCGCCCCTATGAGTGTGAGTGTTTGATTGCTGCCGAGCAGGATTTTGCTGCCAGTGCTGCCTGTGGTAGTTAGACCACTTAACTGTTGCGTGCCGGTGCCAGTGAGACTGAGCGTGCCACCACCGAGAGTGAGCGCGGAAGTGCTCGCGATGATGTTGGAGGTAAGCGCGCTAAAAGCGAGGACCAGCGCGCCCCCGCTCACCGTCGTCCTGCCCGTGTAGGTGTTGGCACCGGAGAGTGTGAGAGTGCCTGTGCCATCCTTGGTCAGGGTGCCCGTGGTCGTGCCGATGATGCTCTGAATCGTGGTATTGCCCACGCCTCCCACCGTGAGGCCGAAGGTGGCACCAGTGATGATTCCCGTATTGCTAATCGTCAGTGTCCCAGCATCCGAATTGATCCGTGCGGCACTGCCTAGCGTGATGAGACCGGCGTAGTTGTTGATGCCGCTGATATTGCGCAGCGCTCCGGTCGTGCTGATGCCAGAGCCATTTAAAGTCAGCGCCTTGGCCAAGGTGGAGATGCCGCCCTGGATCTGCAAGGCTGCACCGGAAGTGACGCTCGCTCCGGCTGCGCCAGTGCCCAAGGCGCTGGCATTCTGAATATTCAGCACTCCGGCGCTGATCGTCGTCGCACCACTGTACGTATTGGCGCCGGACAGAATCCAGGTGCCTGCACCGCTCTTGGTGATGGCAACGCTTGTCGCCGCACCATTGCCGATGATTCCGCTGATGGTGTTGGCATTGGTGTTGAGGCCATTGAGGTTCAATTGCGTAGACCCAGTCACGCCAGTGATGCCGCCACCAAAGATTAGAGTGCCAGAGCCTGCGCCGCCGCCACTAGCGCTGTTGTTGCCAAAGGTGTAGGTCGTATCCTGAAGAGCTAGCGCGGCGTTAATTGTCTCAATTGTATTGAAGGCAGTGAGGGTGTTGAGAACCTGAATGGTGCCACCGCCGCTTAGCTTTAGCGCATTGCCGCCGCTGGAGCCGATGAAGTAATTCCCCGCAGCCCCAGTGAAGCTGAGGCCGCTGATGTTCTGCGTGGCTGAATCGATCAGGATGGGATTGCCCGCTGCATTGCCCCAGGTATTGGTAACAGCGGCATTAAAGATGGCTATATCAATGCTGTTGATGAGGCTTGTGCTTCCCGGCGTGGCTCCGTTACTCCAATTGCTGATGTTAGACCATTTGCCATCCACCCCCGAGACTCCGATCCAAGTCTGATTTACCGCATTTGCAGAGTGGTAAGCGAGCAAGGCGATCAAAAGCAGAGGGAGTGTGGTTAGGCGGTTGCTCATAAAAGGTAAAAAATTAGAAAAAAGAAAGTGCAAGCACAGAGACAGTAGGTGCTACTTGCTAGTTAGGCTGAACCGACCCTTACATGAAGTAATGCCAATCAAACGAGACTGAGTGGTGCAGGGAGGTGAGGTTTTATTGGGACACGAAGGCTGGAATCACAGAAGGTGCGGATGAGATTCAATTAGAAGTTTAAACATAACATTTATAATACCGGAACATATTCACACGCAGACTGAAGTACATTACTCGACAGAATGAACATAGTATAAAGTTTAATACTTAGTTACGGAGTGCGATGAATGCCCAAACACGGTCAGATCGGTTCGATGGAAATCTTTGAAGAAAGTTGTCCGCTACCCCCGCCATTGTCCTACCCCCTGATGGAGGATGGTGTCTTGAGACCATCCTATTTGGTCCATCCGCGTTCCTGAAATGCCACCGCTCCATTGTCCATTTCCATGCCTTTCCAGTGATTCTGGAACTACGTCTTGCCCACGTTGCGACAGTTCAGTAAGTCTTGGACAGTATTTCAGTTGTTACGCGTAAGTATCTATCCTTGGCCCCATGAAAACCTTCCTCACACGGGCCATTGCCCTGTTTTTACTCACTTCTGCAAGTGTCCTGCCAGCCCAGGTGCCGCAGCTCATCAACTACCAGGGCCGGGTTGGCGTCGATGGCGTGAATTTTGATGGCTCGGGGCAGTTTAAGTTTGCCTTTGTCAATGCGGCGGGGACGACCACTTACTGGAGCAATGACGGATCCAGCACGGCTGGCAGCGAGCCTGCTACCGCCGTTGGTATTCCGGTCAGCAAGGGACTGTATTCCATCCTGCTCGGAGATGCCACGCAGACGCACATGACCATCGTCCCGGCCACCGTCTTCACGAATGGCGATGTCCACCTGCGGGTCTGGTTCAGCGATGGCGTGAACGGCTTCCAGCAGCTCACCCCGGATCGCCGCATTGCCGCCGTGGGGTATGCGATGATGGCGGACAGCGTCAGCGATGGAGCCATCACCACGGCGAAGCTCGCTGATGGTGCCGTCACTTCAGAAAAGCTCGCTGCAGGTGTCGTGCAGACGAGCAACCTCGCCACCGGGGCCGTGGGGAATGCCCAACTCGCCAACTCAGCCCTCACCATCAACGCCGGAACTGGCCTGGGCGGCGGCGGCCTCGTCTCGCTTGGTGGCAATGTCACGCTGAGCAATGCGGGCGTGCTCTCACTAACGGGCGGTGGCGGCATCAGTGTGGATGCTGGTACAGGAGTCGTCACCCTCGGCAGCAGCGCCACCAGCGCGAACACCGCCAGCGCCATCGTCGCCCGAGATGCCAGTGGCAACTTCACCGCCGGCATCATCACTGCGGCGCTCAATGGCAATGCCAACACCGCGACAGATGCCACCAACTTCACGGGAATGCTCGTTGGCGACGTCACCGGTACTCAATCTGCCACGGTCGTGTCCAGCCTGGGCGGCCTCTCTGCTGCCAACATCGCTTCAGGAGTAGCGCTCGCCAACAACGCCACCGCAGCGAACACAGCGGGCACCTTTGTAAAGCGGGATGCCAGCGGAAACTTCAGTGCTGGCACCATGACTGCCGAAGGGAATTTGAGCCTCTCCACAACCAACGCGATAGGCACTGCCGGTGTAATCAACCTGGGTGGTAGTCGCCTGATTCACAGCTTTGGCGGAGGTAACTTTTTCGCCGGCACGAATAGCGGCAATTTTTCTATGACCGGCGTTAATAACACGTCCGTTGGGTCTGCTTCACTGTCGTCAAACACGCTCGGGAGCAGTAATACCGGTATAGGCTCTCTTGCACTGAATCAAAATACCACAGGACTCAACAATACCGCCCAGGGATTCATGGCTCTTCGCTCCAACACCACTGGAAACAACAATACAGGCATTGGCCACCAAGCGCTCCAACTCAACACTACGGGCAATCAGAACACCTCTATTGGAATAACCTCACTTCAAAGCAACTCAACGGGAGGAGCCAATACTGCGGTTGGTGCGTTGGCAATGTCTCAAAGCGTTTCTGGCAGTGGAAATACTGCTGTTGGATGGAAGGCACTTGTAGTCAATACATCTGGCGGTAATAACGTGGCACTTGGCACCGAAGCTCTTTTAAACTTTACTCTCGGCAATAGCAACATCGCAATTGGTCCCGGCGCAGGGAGGGAATTGACGACAGGTAATGACAATATCATTATTGGAAATCCTGGAGTGGCCGGTGAAACAGGAATCATCCGCATTGGAACATCGGGAATTCACACTAACACTCACATTACCGGAGTGATTCATGGGGATGGTTCAGGATTAAGCGGGGTGCGTCCAAAAATTGATCGACAAAAAGCCTTCGTTAATGATGTGCAGAGCACCATCGGATCCTATTCAGATCTAATTTCGCTAACCACGCACAACTTGGGCGAAGCAGGTTGTTACATGATTCGATTTAGTGTCATATGCTCTAATTTTGGCAACGGTCATGGCGGGAATTTTGTATTAAACATCAATGGTCAGGATGTTGCCGAAACAGAGAGTCCTAACCTTCAATTTATTGGAGAGAGCTATGACATCAATTATGTGGCAAATAACGTTGTTTCAGGGACTGTGATCAAAGTGAGATTCAAAGGGGGTGGGACGACTGGCTATATGACTCTTAGCGTATCGCGGTCCGCACTCACAATTGATGGCGCACCTCAATCAATGATTGAGTAAATCTTTAGATGAGCAGGACTTCAAAATGAGTATTTCGCATTTCAAATTCAACATCAGTGGATTCCACAGGCACATGTTACCATGCCTCGTGAGTTGGTCGCTGATATTTGCGGTCACAGATTCAGCTATTGGTGAACAATGCGTATTAACCACCGCGCTCACTTCCTCCGGCGGCAAGGCCACAAGCGCGAACTACAGCGACGAAGCCACGGTCGGCGACATCGTCGGTGTCTCGGCGGGGCCGAGCGCGGGGGTGACCATGAAATCCGGCTTCATCGGCCAGCTTTATGAGGCGAGGTCGCTGGCGGTGAGTGCCACTCCGGCGGCCGTGCAGGAGAGTGCAACGACGCAACTCCGCGTGGTGGTGACGATGGGTGATGACAGTCTCGTGCGACTCGGTCCAAGTGATGCGAAGTGGTCGGTGCAGGACGGTCCGCTGACGGACATCAGCCTCAGTGGGTTGGCAAGGGCAGGGGAGGTCTTCATCAATGCTCCGGCGACGGTGCGGGCACGGTGGGATGGCATCGCGGGGGATCTTATTTTGACCGTGCTGAATGCGAACGCAACCAAGCCGGACGGGGAGTTTCAAGGTCCAGCTTTCATGGCGCAAGTTTTCCAGCCGAGCATGGCTGGGCTGTATCACGGATTGCTGAAGGATATGGCAGGGCAGGTGGTCGGGGCGATCACAGGATTCACGCTGAAGAGCACGCGCACCTTCACGGCCAAGGTGATCTTCAATGGCCTAACTTACTCTCTGGTCGGCACAGTGCTGGCGGATGGCAGTTTCAGTGGCGAGATCAAACGCACGGGCAAAACATCACTGCTTGTGACACTGCAACTCGGCAGCACGCCGAGCGGTGGCCTGACACTTCAGGGCACCGTGTCGGGTGATGCCACGACAGGTGGCGGGTTCATCGCGTATTCGCCTTTTACCACGATCAATCCGGTCCCAAACGCGCTGGTGAAGAGCTACACCTTCCTCGTGCCAGCCACGACGACGGGAAATGCACTGCTGCCGGAGGGCGACGGGTTTGGCTCGGCCAAGCTCAGCGCGCTGGGCGTGATCACCGCCACGGGCACGACAGGTGATGGTGTGGCCTTCACCGCCGGTGGGTTCCTGACCAAGGACAGGCAGTGGCATCTCTTTCAGCCGCTCTACAGCAGCAAGGGCCAGATCGCCGGCGTGCTGACCTTTCGCGATGTGCCTAACGTGAGCGACCTGGATGGTTCATTGCACTGGGTGAAGAACCCCAACGCAGCGAACAAAAGCTACCCTGCTGGATTCTCCGTGGCTCCGGCTCTGGTGGGCGCGATCTACACGCCACCACCGACCGGTCAGCGTGCTCTCAGCCAACTGGCCAACCAACCCTACAACACGCGACTGACCCTGGCTGGCTCCCTGCTGCCTGTTGGTGGGCTGACCAAAACGCTGAGCTGGCTGAGCACCAATGCACTGGCCTACTACGG
>CANJVS010000194.1 GCA_947477755.1 Verrucomicrobiaceae bacterium
CCACGAGGGTGAACCCTCCGCTGATGACACCCGTGCCCGCATTGATCGTCAGCGTGGTCTTGCCGGGATTCGCCGCACTGCCGGCGAGGGGCATGATGACTTTGAGCGCATCGGTAAAGGTGGCGGTGGTCACATTCGGGTTGGTCAGAGAACCGGAAATGCCGCCTTCGGCAAAGCTGATGGTGAAGGTGCCTGTGTCCGGCAGGCCGAGCACCGCGCTCGATTTGGTATCGGCGGCGAGGTATTTGCCAAAGGCATTCAGAGTGACCGGACCAAAGGTCGGACCATAAGTGCGGCTCGTATTCGTTGGCTTCATCCAGGTCAGTTCGCCGCTGATCGTGTTGTCTTCAAAAAATTCGTTCGTGTCCGTTGTCAGGATGAGTTTGCCGAGGATGGAACCGAGGTTGGTGTAGAGCGCCTGATGAACGGCGATTTCGCCATTGGGACCGATGAAGCCAGCGCTCGTGATTGTATTGCCATCGGCCGTCTTTCCAGCCACCGTCAGTGTGCCTGCCGAAGCCACGGTGAAGCTTGCATATCCGGTGCCCTGTGGGATGCCCGTGCTCGGTGGACTATCGGAAGGCAGGTCAAAGCCGGCGCTGTAGTAGCCGACGCGCGTGGTTGCCGGATTGGTGTCCGTGCTCCACGTCTGCCGCCAGGCGGAAACTGGTGTGCTGCTGGCGCCAATGGAAAGGGTGCCGGCCGCCAGATTCGTAATGGGGTCGAGTGTGAGAACCAGCAGGAATGGCGTCAGTGAGGTCCCTCGGGGGATGCTCACGCTGATCTGCGGCGAGGCTCCGATCGCGGTGGTGAGCGTGCCGGAAGCGACCGTGCGCGTGGTTCCGCCAATGAGCAGCTTGGCCGTGTAACTGCCGGTGGTCGTGGTGGTGAAGTCCAGACGCCCGCCGAGCCCGCTGGTCACGGTCGCATCGCGGGTCACCAGCCCCATGAAAGTGCCCACCGATTTTTTCGGCAGCGCCTGCACGCGCAACGTGGCGCTGATCAGGGCGCTGGTGCCTGCCGTGTTGGTGGCGCTGATGCGCACAATGAAGGTGCCTGAAACGGTCGGCTTGCCGCTGATCACACCTGTCGCTGCGATATAGCCGAGTCCTGTCGGCAGACCGGTGACGGTGAATTTGCTTGGGAAAAAACTCGCGCTGAGCGTGTGGTTGAAAGGTGCGCTCACCATGGTGTCGGCAAAAACCGGCGGAGTCACCACGGGGACCGGCAGCTTGGCGAGAACCGTCATTGTCACAGCCTTTGTCTGTGGCAGGCCAATGGAATCCACCACGCGGACCGTGAAATTGAAGACACCCGCCGCCGTCGGTTTTCCAGTCAGCAGTCCGGCGCTGCTCAGTGACAAGCCGCCCGGCAAAGCCCCGGAGCTCAGGCTCCACACATAGGCTGCGGTGCCGCCAGTGACGGCAAAGCTTTGCGAGTAAGTATAACCAACAACACCATCATGCAGGGGAGTGACCGTGGTGATGACAAGCGGTGAAACCGTCACGGTTAGCGAGAGCAGCTTCGTGTCCGTCAATCCGTTCGCATCCGTGGCCTGTACTGTGAAAGTGAAGGTGCCCGTGGCCGACGGTGTGCCGCTCAGTTGTCCTGCGCTGTTCAGGGAGACACCACCCGGCAGAGAGCCGCTGGTGACGCTCCAGTTATAGGGAGAAGTTCCGCCCGAGGCCGTGAGACTGCGCGCATAACTTACCTCGATCACGCCATCAGCCAGGGGTGATGTTGTGGTGATGGCCGGAGCGGTGGCGGAGATGACCAGCGTGAAGGCCTTGGTGCCGGCGACGTGCAGGCTGTCCTCGGCGCGGGCGGTGAAACTGAAGCTGCCGGCCAGGGCTGGCGTGCCGCTGAGAATGCCATCACTGCTTAATGTTAGTCCATCAGGCAAGGATCCGGCACTCACGGTCCAGGTGTAGGGGCCGGTGCCGCCTGTCGCTGTGAGTGTCCGCAGATAGGCCGTGTTGAGCGCCCCCGCAGGCATAGGGGAGGCATTGCCGATCACGGGAACTGATGCGATTGCCACAAGGCCGAAATTAACCGCGCCCGTGGTCGAGGATGCGCCGGATGGGAAGCTGCCCACCACCATGCGGGCACCAGCGGCGAGGGGGCTGCTGCCGGAAGTCAGGTCCGTGAGTTCGATGGTGGTCGTGCCGGGCGGATCCTGAACCGGAAAGACCCAGCGCGTTCCAGGTTTATCGGGAGTGCTGTCCGGATTTGCGACCGTGTTCGTGATATCCCAATAGAGAATGGACTGTTGGTTTGCGCTTCCAGCCGTGGCGGCATTCTGCACCCACAGATACATTTGCTTGCCTTCCAGAGCCAGTCCCGAGGCGCCCGTGTCCACCGCGCTGCTGGCGGAAAAATGTCCGGCGACACTGCCGGTGAAGCCGGAACCAATGGTCGTCGTTGCCGCCTGCTGAAAGGCCGCTTCCAACGCGGAGACGCTGCCCGCCATCGATTGGATTTCGGTGTCCGTGAGCTGGATGCCGGTGCCTGGATTCCGGAACCACCCCAGCCTGACCAATGAGCCGACCGGAAGTTCCGACCCATCCGCGAGACTGAGCCCATTGCTCGTGCTGGCGGACCAGTTGATTGTGGCCGCATCCACCGGGATCGCGGTGGCGATCCAGAGGGCCAGCAATGAGAGAAGCTTTTTCATGATGGGGTGAGCCTGATTGGTGCCCATTCTGCCGGGGCTTTGTAAAGGTGGCATGAAGAAGAACCTGCAGATTTGTCAGAATTGGGTAAAAGGCTGGAGGGCTCAGAAATTCAGGGTCAACCCGGCATGAAACTGGGTGAACTCGCTCTTCTGCCTGGAACTGGCGTTGAGGATCTGATTGGTGTCGAGCAGGCCACTGTTCGTGAGATGGTAAAACTGAACCGCTCCATACACAGACCATCCCAGTCGCTTGGTGGACAGGCGCTTCAGTGGCATCGTCGCCTTGAGCGCGGTGCTGACAAACCCCACGCCGCCCGAGGCTGAACGGCCATCGAACCGCTGAAAAAAGCCATCGGGCACCAGGGTGGCAAACACCGGCAACTCCAGTTTCAATCCGCTGCTGAAAGTGTGGGCGGGCGCGATGCCGAGCTTGAACAGGTAGCTCTCATCCGCGCCGGCCTGTTTGAGATTGAGGTTGTTCCGCCCTTCCGTCTGACGGCGGAATTCGACGAATGGATGCAGCGCGTATTGATGCAGCCAGCGCGTGTCATCCAGAGTTAGCGCAACCGCCAGATCCCATGCGGTGGGAAATGACGACGTCTGGCTCATGTAGGCGGTGTAAAAGCCGCTGAGCTTCCAGTCGCGTGCCACGGTGAAAGTTAGGCCACCATACGCATCGACCTCGCGCCAGCGGCCGGGATCGACGCCTCCCTGACGCGAGTCCCAGGCACTCCAGGCACCACCAGTGAGCACGACCTCACTGATCGGCGAGAGGCGGTTGGCATAGAGATGCGTGCTGAGCATCAGGTGCGGCTGAATCATCACGCCCTGGTTTTCCAGATTCAATCCATAGCCGGTGATGAACTGGTCCGTGAGGTTCATGTTGAAGACACCATGCACCTTGAACGTCTCCGGCATCACCAAGGCAGGCGCCCAAAAAGCCTCTTCGGCGAAGGGCGTTCCGAGCGGCCTGATGGTCGGCGCGATCACAGGCTCCACCGCGCCGGCAAAGGTGCCGCACAGGATCGTGATGACGAGGAGTGCTCTCTTCATGATTTAGCCGGCTGATAATCGATGAGTTCCGCCTTCAGCGTGCGGTCATTATGCATCCGCGCCTCCAGCCGAATGATGCCGCGCCGCGCCTTCAAGCCGCACACGACCTCGCGCGGCGAGTGGCGTGGACCGTCCGGCTCCGTGTGTTCGGCGACGATCACGAAACCGTCCGGATCGGACTCGAAACGGTAGCGGTAACGCATGAGGAAGGGGCCGAAAAACGGCTCGGTCAGATCGCGCATCCAGCGGCCCGGGGCTGCGTAAAATGGGACACTGCTCACATGATCGTGCCAGCGCACACCGACATCGCTGATGCAGGGAACCCGGGCCAGACCGGTGGCGATCAGGGCAAGCAGGCTATGGCCTGAGCCGCTGAAATCCGTGCAATAGAAAGCGCCATCGTTGATGAAGGCGGTGAGCTGCGAGCCAAAGCGCCGCGAGCGCAGCCGGTAGCGGCCTTGTTCATCGAAATCGAGACGGAGAGTCTCTTCATGGATGCGGCCATTTTCACCCGTGACCCGGTAGCGGTATTCACCGGGCAGCCAGCCAGCCAGGGCTTCACTCATTGCCGGATTCGGAGTCGAAGGCCGCACCGTGGCACCGGCTTCGGGCACCCCGGATGTGTGAAACAGTGCGCCCTCTGCCGGAGAGTCCTCGATGTAATGTTTCAGACAGAAGGGCAGGGTGGGCACGCCGAGGAAGCCGGTGGCCTGAATGTTCAGATGCAAATGCGGCACGGGTGAGCGGCCGCTGTTCCCGCAATAGCCGAGCAACTGGCCGCGCTGCAGGCGCTGACCTGTCGTGACGGTCACGCCATCCTGTTTGAAGTGCGCCAGCAGCACATACCAGCCGGCATCCGCATAGATGATGATGCAGTTTCCCCAGTTCCGGTCGGGGTTGTTCTGGCCGGGTGCGTTGTCCGGCACCTTGTTTTCCACGTAGGCCACCACTCCCGCGCAGGGAGACCGCACCGGCGTGTCATAGATGTGAAAATCACCCAGCTCATTGCCCGGGCCGCTGTGGCGCTCTCCATTCTCTTCCGCTTCGAAGTCGAGCGCATGCTGCCACTTGCCGCGGTGCGTGAGTTTGCCTGCAAAACCCTGTGTGATGATGCGCGGCGCATCGAAGGGCAGATGCAGCGCAGCCTGATGCAGATCGGGAAAGCGTTTGTTCTGAATCAGCACCTGACGCGCCGCCGACTCCGGCAGGATGCCCGGCGCGGGGGATGGCACCAGGCCGCTGGCGCGGACCCGCTGGCGCAGCGCGTAGAGCATGATGAGCAAAACAAGATTGTAAGGCAGCGCACTCGACGGCAGGTCAAAGTAGCGCAGTGCTGATGCGATGGCCACGCCGGTCAGTGCGGTGAAGACGGCGCCAGTCATCGCCAGCAGCAGGCTGGCCGCCGAGGTGATGTAGTAACTCGCGCCGAGCGCGATGCCGCAGAGGATGAAATTAAAATCTCCCACAAGAAAAACGGACTGCGGTCCCATGCCCAGCGTTTGCAGGGCCAGCATCGCCGCGCCAAAGGCCGCTGAAGCCACCAGCGTGGTGAGGGGTGATGTCAGTGCGAGTCCGGCGAACACCAGGATGCCTGGCAGGGCATGCGACTGGTAAAGAATGGAGCCGAAGGATTGAAACAATCCCTTTGAAAAAGACAGGTCGAAGGATTGAAACGGAAAGTCCAGCCATGCCGCCGGTGGCAGCGATGGCGGCAGCGGTGCGCCGAACAAATGATGCCCGGCAAGATACAGCGCATAAGTCACCACCACGGATGGCAAACTATGCGCCGAGACGCCGAAGTGCCAGCCGACCCAGGCCTGCATCATGACGGAGACAAAGAACCCGCCCGTCACCGACGCACTCCAAAGCAGCGCGAACACCGGGGTTTCAAAAACGTAACACTGATGCAGCCAGCCAACGGTGAGCCCAACCAGCAGCGGATTGAAAAGCATGAAGCCATTGCGCAGATTCGCCCGCTCGTAACCCAGCACCCAACCCAGCGCGGTGGC
>CANJVS010000195.1 GCA_947477755.1 Verrucomicrobiaceae bacterium
CTGCCGGCGGCGGTCATCACCACGTCGGTCACCACGTCGCTGATGGAATCAATCACGTTCACCGGAGTGAATCGATCATCCTGCGTGCCGTCACCGAGTTGACCGCGCTCATTGCGACCCCAGGTCCAGACCGTGCCGTCGACATTCACCACGGTGACATGGGCACTGCCGGGCAGGCCGCCGGCCGAGATCCAGGAGGCTTGCGGCCCGGGATTTGCGCCGGTCCAAAGCCCGGTCACTTGCACCGGAGCGGGATGCGCGTCGAGATCGGTGCCGCCGGTGGCGAGCAGGCCGTCACTGTTGCCACCCCAGGCCCAGACGGTGCCGTCATTCTTGAGCATGAAAGCGGTGCTCCCGGTGGCAGCGACCATGACGGCGTTTTCCGAATCGGGAACATCCACCGGCGTTGAACTTGAGTAGCCTTGCGCGGCATTGTTTTCGACACCCGGCACCTGGCCATAGTATCCCCAGCCCCAGGCTTTGACGCTGCCACCCTTGATCGCCAGAGTGAAGGCATCACCTTTGGCCACCTGGCCGGACAGGCTGAGTCCGATGCTCAGCGCTCCGGTTGTCGTTCCTGTGCCCCCACCCGTGCTGCCGCCGGATTCCACCAGCAAAGGCTGGTAAAGTTTGTCGAGCATGCGCGCTAAATCGAGCCGGCCGCCACTCGCGCATTTGCCGGAGAGGCCATCGACAGGCTTCACATTGTCGAGAATGATCTGACGGATGTGGCGCGGATCCTGGACGTCCGGCTGCCACATCGTCAGCAGTGCCGCAGCACCTGAAACCATGGGCGTGGCCATGCTGGTGCCGCTGAGTTGAAAGTAGCCGTGATTGGGGCTGCCTGAATCCGGAATGAACTGATCAACGGTGGCCACGGTAGCCTTCCAATAGGTGCTCCAGATGCTGGAACCCGGAGCAAACAGATCCACGGTTTGCGCGCCGAAATTTGAGAAACCCGCCGCCGCATCCAGCGGGTCGCTGGCACCGACACTGATGATGAAACCGCTGGGTGTGCAGGCCGGATAGACGGGAGTGAGGTCACTGTCCTTCCCCAGGTTCCCCGCCGCCGCGACATGGATGACGCCATAGGGTTTCGGGCGGTTCGGATTGCTGAAGACCAGGGCTGTTTTGCTCAACGCCTTGGTGGGGAAGTCGCTCATGATAAAACGGTCTCCGCGCACAATCGTCACCAGCGTGCCCGCTGGAATGCCCGCACCTGAGACGGTCATGCCTGTGCGGATTTTTTGAAACTCGGCACCCGTGCCGGTCAGCAGCACCTCCTTGGATTTGAGCGCTACGGTTCCTTTCAAGGCTGTTGGTATCGGATCACCCGTCGGCACGGGATTGTTGATGGCATCGAGTATCAGCTTGCTGTAACCCGCGCCGCCCCAGGAGTGATTGGCCACAGCGACCACCCGCCCGTTCCGGTTCAGGGTCTTGAGGTAGTTGAGTGCTCCCAGCGCGGTGCTGTAGGTTCCGTAAGTGCCCGAGACGAATTTTTTAATGATGCGCAGCGGCAGAATTTTAACTTTCCAGCACACACCGCTGACACCTTGCGTGTTGTTCCCCACTGCGCCGATGATGCCCGCCACATGGGTTCCGTGGCCCACATCATCCATTGGGTCATTGTCCTCGATGATGGTGCCTTTCAAGGCGCTCTGGCCGATGAAGTCCCAGCCGCGCATATCATCGATTTTTGTGTTGGCATCGTCATCCCTGCTGTTGGCGCTTTCATTGGGATTGGTCCACATGTTGGACACGAGATCCGGGTGATTGTAATCCACCCCGGTGTCCAGTACCGCCACCACGACTGAGGCCTCGACTTCATTAGCCGTTTTGGCCACGCCGCCGATCTTTCCGGCTATCGGCGCTTTGATCACATCCCAGGCCACTGGAGATTGGATCTTTCCAAGATGCCACTGCTGCGAGTCGGTATCGATGCCGAACAAGGGATCATCAGGCTCGGTGCTTGCGCCAAAGGAAACAAAGTCAGGCTCGGCGAGCTTGATCACGTCATCCCGGCGATCGAGGACTTGAATCGCGCGCTCGATCGCCTGATCTCCGGTCATCGGAACCGCCACCAGATAGACTTCACTGCCGCTGATCTGTTTCCGCACTTCGTATCCCGGCGGTAGTGATGATTTCAATTGCTCCCCGGTCACACCTTCTTGCACCTGCACCATCACATGATCTGCGATCATGGCATTCTGCCACACCGGTGCCTTGCCTGCGCCTGCCACGGCGGCCGCCTGCCGGCCCGAACGGCTGCCTGACGCCAACTGCACCGTGTCCACCCGGATCGTGCCGAATGGGAAGTCATCCACGCGATAGATCCCGGTGTGCCTAACCAAGGTTTCTCCACGCTTTAAATCGAAAGCCCTGCCAAGATTCGGTTCCCAAGCCTGCATTTCATAAGTCCGGACTTCACGGCTGATCAATTGCCCACTCCGGGTGAAATCTTCAAACTGCAATCCATTGGCTGGCACGGTCTCAAATTTGGGAGTCTCTTGATTCGGAGTCAGAACCTGATTTGAAGCAACTTGGACAGCTGCAGGGGATGGTGAGTTTGAAGTCGGTTTTTGATGTTGCGTCTGCCCGCTCGTTGCCGGTTCGATTCGCTTGTCGTATGAATGGCCCAAAAACCATCCAGCTACTGAAGCAAGGATGACGAGGGTAAAAATCGTCTGAGTTTTTCGTGAGGCGTTCATGGGAGTATTGATTCCTGTCCTTCTACCAAATCTGACCTCAAGTGTTACAGGCTTTTTATTGCCAGGCTGGCGTTAAATGAAGAAAAATTCCGCACGGCTTAAGAATTATTCGGCCAATGGAGCGAGGACGCCATTCCGTATGATTCACCCCTGACAGAAAAATCACTTGTTAGACTCCAGGCGCACTTTTCCTGAGATGACTGGAGAGGTGGACGCGGTTGTCGGAGGCGAGACGCGGGGCAGATCGGCAAGCAGGAAGAAACCATAACCTGAAGCAACGCCGGATCTGGTCACGATCAATCCCTGATATGTCCCGCTGCGCGTGACATCGGCTCGGGGGGATTTCTCCAACAGCATCGAGCCGGAAAGCATGGGGGAGTTCAACGTCGTGGTCTTCGGCGGACCGAAACTGGGTAGTTCTGGCAGCAGGAAGTAGCCGCAGCCGAATGCAGTTCCATTGTGTGTTACGATTTGCCCCTGATAGGTCACCCTTCGCTCCACAATTGTCGTCGGGCTCAGTGGATTGGAATCTTCCAAGGAGAAGGTACCGCTCAGCTCTCCTGTGGTGGGCTTAATCACCAGCGTGGTATTCCGTGGATTATTTGCCGGACGCAGCACGCCGCCACCGGGCTTGATTTGCACCAGCAAATCGGGCAGTGCCGGAGGCGCGCCGATGTTTGCCCCTGTGAAACTCAAACGCGCATTGTCTGACCGATCCTCCAGGTTCATCGCCACCACAGTCGAGGCGGGCACGAGGTAACGGCCTCCAAAGACATTCACCGATGTCGCGGCGAAGCCTTCGCGATACACCCGCGAGGTGGCTGTCTGTTTCATGCGCGACCACGTCAGTGAGCCGGAGATCGTCGTGTTTGCAAAGAGCGGCCCGGTCCCTGGCGCCACCAGGAGTATCCCGCCCACGCTGTCTGCAGTGGCCGAGGTTTGAGTGATGAGCACCTCGCCATTCGGCCCCAGGAACCCTGCCGTGGTAAAGTCCACGCCGTCCGCCAGCCTGCCTATCACGGTCAATGTACCCGCAGGCTTCACCGTGAAACTGGCGAAGCCATAGCCCTGCGGTAGGGCAGGGTCCGCTGGCGGCTCGATGCCGAACGAGTGAGCTGCTCCGAGATAACCAGCTGAAGGCGGTTCACCCTCGCTCCAGGTACTCCGCCAGCCGCTGATCGCCACCGTGTTCTCGCCGTCACTGACTTGGGCGTTTTGCAAGCGGTTGGCAGCGCTGTCGATCACGAAGTTCAACGTCAGATCGGGTGGTCGGGGGCGCTTGATTGTGGCGATTCCCGTGGGAAAAAGGCCCGCCACGGCCGTCGTCAGGGTTCCTGTAAAGCTGTGACTAGAGGTGCCATTTAGCAGTTTGCCGCTGAAGCTGCCTGCCGGGCTCACCGTCAGGTCGAGCCGTCCTCCGAAGTTAGGCGGAGCAAAGCTGCTCCAGTGCGTGCCGCGCTGCGTGGCTTTGCGCATCGTCACGCAGATGTCCGATCAGGGTCCAGCGTGTCGCCGGAAAAACAGAAGTGCTGCCAGGATCACTGGAATTCATGGGTCGAAGGCTGGCGTTTAGCTAACGTCTCACAAGCTTGTAGCGTGCCAAAAAAGGGCTTCAAAAAGCCGGTTTGGTTGGCGAGTTGAATGGCAGGACGTTGGGGGCCACTCCGGCGGGAACCTCGTTGGTTCGTGTCGTGATGGTGCCGAAGCCTGCGGTGTTGAAATTGGCCTGGTTGGTATAGACGTTCACGGTCCCGGTCGATCTGACACTGCCTCCGGCGTCCACCTGCACGGTGCTGCCACTGAAGACCGAGTCACGACTGTCGATGGTCACATTGCCGCGGAAGCGCAGCATGGAAGCTCCGGTGGCGTAAAATTTCAGCATGGTCTTCGCCAGGTATGATCCGCCATCCACGATCACCGCATCACCACTGGCGCTGTGGCCGCGCGCTTTGATGACATCGGCACTCAGCGTCGAATTCCGCAAGGTCAGGGTGTCGCCATTCTCACCGGCATCGAGCACGATCTGACCGGTGGCCGGATTTGCCCGCAGGATGGATGAATCCACCAGGATGGGCTGGCCTCCGGAATCAAACTTGATGCTTCCGGTCAAGGCGGCCAACTCTGAGGAATTGCGGATGGTGATGCTGATCGGCGTGGCGTCCATTTCCTGGCCGATGCGAATTCCGAGTGGCGCGGTGATGTGACTGTTGTCGATTCCCACCCGCTGAGACGGGATGCTTGTATCTCTGGCGCCCATAATGCTGAAGCTGCCGGAGTTGAGGTGGCTGTCATTTTTCACCGCGACATCAAACTCGCGAGTGCCATCGTTCCCCCAGGCGATCAAACTCAGGCTCTCCGAGGGCAGGGTTGCCGAGCCCGAAGTCAGCTTCGCTTTGTCAATATCCAGCCCCTTGGCGTATAACTCCAAGGCAGTGCCTTTTGGCGTGCTGATGTCCGCCTCGGGCATCACGGACATGTTATCATCTCCACGGAAGGCAAGTTTTTGAGTGACGCCGCCAAACACGTCTTTGACTGCTTTGATGACACCGCTGAGAGAAATTGGAAAGTCCGGTAGGCTACTGCTGAATTTCACATTGAGCGTTTGTGTTTTTGCGCCTGATCGGGTGATGGTTTTATGCGCCATTGCAGAGTACTCACTCGCGCTGGTGGGTAAGTAATTTTTCTCGATCACGGTGGTGTTTGGATCCTCCAGATCATTCACGAGCTGGAAGACCGTGACTTCCGGCGATGCCCCGCGCATGGCAAAGGGGGTGCGGGCGATGAATCCGCCGCTCAGATCACCGTTCTGATTGCCGGCACTCGATTGGATGAGGGGATTGGTCGGTGGTGGTCCGAGTGGTCCGCCGACGAGTTTGGAGGTCGTGATCAGCCGGTTTAAATCCACCTCCACCAGATCAGGCAGGCGTTTTTCAGAGGGATTGATCACCAGCATCTGCCCGGCCTTGAGCGTCTCGAACTCGCCTAACATGGATTGCAGAGACACCCGGATGCTGCCTTCGAGAAC
>CANJVS010000196.1 GCA_947477755.1 Verrucomicrobiaceae bacterium
CTCACTCCCGCAGGCCGTGTGCAGACCCCGACCCTGACCATCCTGGCCAAACGCGAGCTGGAGATTCAATCCTTTGTATCGCGCACCTATTATGAAGTGCACGGCCTCTTTGAGGTCCCTGCCGGTTCCTATGAGGGACGCTGGTTTGATGAAACCTTCAAGAAAGACGAGACTGACGAACACAAAAAGGCGGAGCGTTTGTGGGATGCGGAAAGGGCTCAGGCCATCGCCGCGCGTTGCCTTGGCAAGCTTGGTAAAATCGAGCAGCAGACCAGGCCGACCAAACAGATCGCCCCGTTGCTCTATGACCTGACCAGCCTGCAGCGCGAAGCCAGCAACCGCTTCGGTTTCTCCGCCCGCCGCACGCTGCAAATCGCGCAGGCTCTGTATGAAAAATTCAAAGTCCTGACCTATCCACGAACGGACTCCCGCTTCCTGCCCGAGGATTACCTGGGCACCGTGGTGGACACGCTCAAAACCTTCGCCAGCCACGACAACAGGAAGCATGACGCACTGCCCCAGGATCTCGCCACTCACGCGGCGACCGCTCTGGATAACAAATGGGTGCGCCCCACGAAGCGCGTATTCGACACGACCAAAGTCAGCGATCACTTTGCCATCATCCCAACCGGTCTGATCCCGCCAAAGGAATTGCCTGAGGCCGAGCAGAAGCTGTTCGACATGGTTTCCAGGCGCTTTGTCGCCGTGTTTTTCCCGCCCGCCGAGTTTGAAGTAACGACACGCATCACCCGCGTGGATCAGGATGCTTTTAAAAGTGAGGGCAAGGTGCTCGTGTCCACCGGATGGTTGACCGTATATGGCAAAAAAGCCGCCGAGGAAGCCGCCTCTGAAGGTGAGAGCAATGCCAAGCTGCTGGTGCAGGCCAAGGATGGCGACAGCGCCAAAGCCGTTGACATGGAGGCTGCCGAAATGCAGACCAAACCACCCGCACGCTTCACGGAAGCAACCCTGCTTTCCATCATGGAAGGCGCAGGCAAACTGGTCGAGGACGAAGAGCTCGCTGAAGCCATGAGTGAACGCGGCCTCGGCACACCAGCCACCCGCGCAGCGGTCATTGAAGGGCTCATCAGTGACAAGTACATCGAGCGCACCGGGCGCGAAATGGCGGTCACGGCCAAAGGCCTGTCACTCATCGATCAGATCAGCAAGATCGGCATCGAAACCCTGAGCTCTCCCGAGCTCACCGGCCAGTGGGAGCACAAGCTCCGCCAGATGGAGCACGCCAAACTCGACCGTAAAATCTTCATGCGTGACATCCGCCAGCTCACCTCGGAGGTGGTGGAGAAGACGCGCGCCTATCAGAAGGTCGCCAAGGATCGTGTGTATCCTGATTTCGAGGCCAAATGCGGCCTCTGCGGGCACTCCGGCTTCAAGCAGACGGAAGATCATCTCTCCTGCAAAAACCCCGAATGCAAAGTCCGCGTCTACAAGGTCATCGCCGGAAAAGAACTGCCTGAACATCAAATGCGCGAGCTTCTGGAGAAGCGTTTCCTGGCTCCCATGGAAGGCTTCCGCAGCCGTCTGGGCAAGGAATTCACTGCGGGCATCGAAATCAAAGACGATGGCAAAACCGCCTTTGTTTTTGCCGGTGGCGCCAATGACCCCGATGCGCCGCCACCCTTTGATTTTGACGCCGCCACCCCGATCTGCCCCTGCCCTGTCTGTGCCAAGAAAAAGAAGAACGGCCAGATCTACGAAACGCCGGACCGATTCATCTGCAACATCGCCGCCAAGGACAGCAAAGCCTGCAATGGCAGCATCCCGCGAATCCTCTGCAAAAAGGAAATCACCACCGCCAACGCCATCAAGTTCTTCACTGAAGGCAAAACGGATCTCATTGAAGGTATGATCTCCAAGCGCGACCGCCCCTTCAGCGCCTTCCTTCAATGCAAGGCGGGTGAGAAGCGGCTGCTCGGATGGGAATTCCCGCCCCGGGCACCCAAAGCCAAGGGCCCGCCGAAACCCGCCAAACCGCGTGGCCGCTTTGCCAAAAAAGCAGCTGCAGCCGCAGGCGAGTAACGCTCACTCCAGACACTCATGAACCGACCGCACTTGCGGCCGGTTGCATTCACATCAACCGGGCCTGATCCTCTGACGATCTCCCGGCTGCTGCATGGATTGGTCTTGAACGCCGGATTGACCGATGCGCTGAGTGTTGTTAAGTGCCGCTTCATGCAAACTCCCCGCATCGCGAAACAACACCGCAAAACGGCTGAGACAGACATCCAGATCGAACTGCTGGTGGATGGCTCCGGAAAATCCCAGATCGACACCGGTGTGCCGTTCTTTGATCACATGCTCACCCTCTTTGCCAGGCACGGCCTTTTTGACCTCAACGTGAAAGTCGTCGGTGACATCGAGGTGGACTACCATCACACGGTGGAGGACACCGGCATCGTGCTCGGTCAGTGCTTCCGTGAAGCGCTCGGCAACAAAGCCGGCATCACCCGCTACGGCTTCTGGCTCCTGCCCATGGATGAGACGCTGGCCGAAGTGGCCATCGATCTCAGTGGCCGCGCCTTCCTCAGCTACCACGCACCTGAGCGTGTCGAGGCCATCGGCGGCGTAAATCGCTTCAGCTACCAGCTCGTGGAGGAGTTCCTCCGCGCCTTTTCCTCCAGCCTGCTCGCCACACTGCACGTCGAGATCCGTCGCGGACGTGATGCCCATCACATGGCCGAAGCCATCTTCAAAGGCCTCGCTCGCGCGCTCGACATGGCCACCCGCCATGATCCGCGCGTCACCGGCATCCCGAGCACGAAAGAGGTTCTCTGAATCATGAATCTAGGTGTGCTTGATTACGGCGCCGGGAATCTCCGCAGCGTCCTCAATGCCTTCGTTGCCATCGGCACCGAAGCCAAACTTGTCACCGAACCCGCAGGCTTCGACGCCATTGACGTGCTCGTCTTCCCCGGTCAGGGAGCCTTTGGCGACAGCGTGCGCATTCTCAAAGAGCGCCGTCTCTGGGATCCGTTGAAAGCCTGGCTCAAGGAAGAGCGCCCCTACCTTGGCATCTGCCTGGGTTACCAGCTTCTGTTTGAATCCAGTGAGGAATCACCCGGCGTCGAAGGCCTGTGCGTGGCGCCCGGCCGGGTACGTAAATTCGACGCCTCACACGGCCTGAAAATCCCGCACATGGGCTGGAATCAAGTCCGCTGGGAAGAGCGCGAGTCCACCTGGTGGCAGGGTCTGCCAAACCCGTCGCACCTCTACTTCGTGCACAGCTATTACCCCGAAGTCGCCGACGAATCCCTGGCGCTCTGCCACACGGATTACGGCCTGCCATTCGTCTCAGGCATCGCGAAAGACAAGCTCATGGCCGTGCAGTTTCATCCCGAAAAAAGTCAGGAAACCGGTCTCACTCTGCTGAAAAACTCCGTCGCCACGCTCGCCGCCCGTTTGTAACATCCAGCACCATGTCACGTCCACGCCTACATCCCCCCTGGATTCCCGGCCTCTGGTCATTGCTCGCCATTCTGCTGCTGCTTGGGAGCATTTTCGGCTACTACTACGCGTTGGCCAGAAGCACGCACTTCGAGCACCTGCCGGAGAAAGCCGAAACCGAGCACTGAACCCAAATCCATGAATGGATGGCATCGGAATGCGGGCAAAGGAATGGCTTTCAATCAGTTGTCTCCCCTGGCCGGTCTCACCCAAAAGAGGAGAGGTCTTGCAGGTTGAAGCCTTGTCTTTCATTCCCCTGCCACCCTTCCTCCGCCAATTGGTTTTCCATTTTCGTCGACAGCCCTCACCCTGCCGCAAGCGCAGGCGATCACTCCGCGCATCACCCCATGGAGCGCGAGTCTGGCGCAACCGACTCGCCACTTTCTGCGCTCACGACTCCGCCATCCCATCTACTACCATTGTACGAACTCCTGCGTCCTGCCACACTCCAGGAAAGCCAGGCGAGTTACGAAACTCGCGCTCCACCAACTTATCCAACTGATCCATAATCTACCGCTCATCAATCGCATGCTCCACGTCATCCATCTTGCCAAAACCTTCATTCCCGTGACATATAGGGACATCTTTCTGCGCGTGTGCGCAGAATAAAAAACTGTTAGGCCGCTATGAACGCATTGAGTGCACTTGAAAGATTGAAATCATGGCTTGGACTTATTTAGTCATCGCTGGCTTGCTTGAAATTGGTTGGGCCATTGGCCTCAAATACACGGAAGGTTTTTCCCGACTTTGGCCGAGCGTAGCAACCCTCTGCGCCATGATTGCCAGCTTTGGCCTGTTGTCGGCCGCGCTCAAAACAATCCCCGTCGGCACGGGCTACGCCGTGTGGACGGGGATTGGTGCGGCAGGCACGGCCATCATCGGGATGGCGTTCCTCGGCGAGTCGAGAGAGGTGTTACGCATTCTTTGCCTTATGCTCATCGTTGCCGGCGTCGTGGGCCTCAAGTTCGCCTCAGCATCAGGCCATTGACTTATGAGCAGTGACCTTCGGCCGAACGTTCATACTGCCGGGATCAAGTGTCCGTCCCTTAGCGTCCTGAAAGCGCACCGATGAAGCCTTTGAAGTCATCATCGATCCAGCGCCATGCAGCCACACAGGCCAGCATCGAAGGCCCAAGCACCCGCCATGCGCCACGCCTTCGATCTTGCTAAAATTTCACTCCTGCGAAATATAGGGTCAAATCTCTGCGCGTGTGCGTAGAATAAGAAACTGTTAGACCTCGTAGCGCATGGCCGCTCTCCTCCTCATCCTCTTCTTGGCGGTTGTGGCGATTGATATTTGGGCCGCAATCGCTGTCATGTTGCGCCCCGGTCTTACTGGCTGGTTCGGTGGGTCGTATTGGCTGTTTGTTATTCTCGCGCTTGTAGCCACCGTCGGCATGACCGGATTTTTCTCGTATTACTCCAATCCAAACACGCACATCTTTGGCTGGCCGATTCCGCAGGTGATTTTTCAGCGCGACACCCCAGATTCTCCGTGGTTGGATTACGTTGGACCGACAGTCATTCTGGCCTATCCCATGAATTTCATCCTCTATCTGTTTCTCCCGTCGGTTGTATTCATTATACTTGCCCGGAGACGCCTACATGCGGCACGAAAGGAGGTCTAACATTAAAGGGTGCAGGGCTGCGAGGAATGAGCCAGCAAATGCCCCTCTGGTTGAACACGGCCTTGCCGCGATGAGCGGCTTCACTAAAGCGCAGCAATCCTGCAGAGCCTGCGAGCAGGATCACCCCGGCTTGAACACACTTGGCCTCTGATGCGTTTGGTGTTGCGCGGTTGATGACCGATTCGCTTTTGAGCGATGGCAGGGCGAGTTGACTTTTGAAAAGCTCGTGAAGCTCGTGAAGCTCGTGAAGCTCGTGAAGCTCGTGAAGCTCGTGAAGCTCGTGAAGCTCGTGAAGCTCGTGAAGCTCGTGAAGCTCGTGTCAGGCGCAGGACGAGTGTGGCGCAGCCCGCTCGTCCCCACCACGTTGGAGAGCAGGGAAATGGCGCGAGATGACGATTGAGGTCATACGTGGTGGCTTTGCGTCGGCGAACCACTGAGAGACGAGCGGGCCAAGGCCACACTCGTCCTACAGGGACCGCACGGCTTTCCGCTGGAGTTGTCACGTAACCCGCCCACCGAAAAACGAATCTTGCCTCCGCCTCCTTCGCGGATACACGTACTTCATGTTCGCCCAATTAGCAGCGTCAATCGCTAATCCTGTCCAGGCAACTCCATGATAACCGTCATCGCCA
>CANJVS010000197.1 GCA_947477755.1 Verrucomicrobiaceae bacterium
CTCGGGTTTCATGTTCGCGGCGGCATCCTTCTGGCCTTTGCCTTTCGCTTTTCCCTTCGCGGGTGCAGGACGCTTCGAAACATCGACACTACCGGAGCCAGGTCCTTTGCCTTCAATGTCAGCCGTGATGGCAGCAATGACGGGCACGGTTTTGTTTCCAACCGGGCTTTCGAGAATGAGTGTCTTGGCGACGCCCTTTTTCGTGAGTTCTAGCGTTAGAAGGCGCATCTGCTGGCCATCGGTGAGCCCTTCGACGGATTTGGAGCCGGGGACATCGACAGGGCGGATGTAATCGGAGAAGTGGATGCCATTGATGAAGTTGAATTCTTCTTTCTCGCCGCCTTCATAGACGACGGTGGCCTTGAGCGCGGGTGCTTCGTCCTGCACGGCAGGCCAGCCCCAGCCGGAGATGCCGCTGAGGAGTTGCAGACGCTTCGCGGCGACATTGATGGTCACCTCAGCTTTCGCCGGGAAAGTCTGGCTGTGATTGTTAGGCGCAGGACCACCCTTGAGGACAATGAGGTTGGCTCCCGTGCTGCTCTTCGCCGGGTCCTGGATGAAGAACGGAACGCCTTCGATCTTCACATTGCCGAACTTGTTGAGCTTTACGCGGCCGCCTTCAGGTTTCGCGCTGGCAAAGACTCCTTCACGGCTGTCAGCGGTGAAAGCATCTGCAAGATGGAGGATGCGGAACTGCTTCATCGCATCACCGCAGATGAAGGCGAGGATGTCGCGCAGCGGCTCGGGTCCGAGGGCGTCGAGGCCTTCCGGCATGAGGCTGCGCTTGGTGTTTTCACGCTTGTCGATGTCGCCCTTCGCGATCTCGCGCACACCAACCTGTGTGGCGAGTGTGACGGAGGCGGTGTTTTCACTGGTGACGACGCCCTGAAGCACTTCGCCCTTCTTCGTGGTCACATTGAATGCCCAGAAGCTCGGATCGACCTCGCGGTTCGGATCGACGATATGCACGAGCAATTCGGCGGGGCCATGCGCTCCCATGCCATCCAGCGGCGGCCCGACGGCGACACCGATGTCGCCGAGTTTATGACAGACGGCACAGGCGGCGGTGAAGAGGGCTTTTCCATTCACTGCGTTGCCGGCCTTCTCGACCTCCGGCACGAGCTTGGCGATGATGGCGTCCTTGGCCGCGTTATTGATCTTGAAAAGCTCGTTAGCGCGGCGGGCGATGGGCTTGTTCGGATGCGAGCGCAGGCGTGCAACATCGCCCGGGGCAAACACGGCACGATCAATTTTGCCAGCCTTCACGGCATCAAGAAGAGCGCCTGTGGCCTCGGGGCGTTTCAGGATGGCGTCGAAAGCTTGAGAAAGTGGTTTCGGCTTTAGCCGAATCATGGAGCTGACGAGCTCTCTAGCATGACCATTCTCATCCAAAGCGGACACGAAACCCGCCTGGAGAGCTTCTTGATCTCCGGATGCGGCTAAAGCCGCAACCACTTTTGCTGTCGCATCTTCGGAACCGATGGAGGCGAGGGCACGCGCCGCGTTGATGCGGGCTTCGACAGTCGCCGCGTTGTCAGCCAGTCTGGCGCTGAGCTTGTCGAGTTGCGTTTTAATTTCACCAGCAAGCACACCGCCTTTGTCCCATTTCGTCACAAGCGGCAGCGCGGCTGCAGCGAGCGATGGCTGGCCGAGAAGCTTTTTCAGAGCATCCGTGAGAGCCGGTGTGAGGGCAGGAGCTTCATTCACACTTCCGGCGATGCCGCGGAGGATGGTGTTTTTCAAAGCATCCGCTTTGGAATCAGCTGCTGCGCAGGCGGCGATGAGTTTGTCGGCGTTCGCGGGCAGCGCGGAGGGCAGCAATGCGGCCACAAGGGCTTCAGATGAACTGCTGGCGAGCGCGGCTTCGATGCAGGGCAGAGCCTGCTCGCTGCACGCAGCAATGAGAGCCGAGCGCGTCCAATCGTCCTGGACCGCGGCGAAGTCATTGAGAATCTGCCGGCGCCCGCCATCTGTCTGCACTGTTTGTTTGGCGGCTTCATAGGCTTTCAGTGCAGCACTGCCCTGAGAGCCTTTGGATTCGGCGGTGTTGCGTGCGGAGATCTTCTTCGCCTCCTTGTGCTGCACCTTCCAGATACGGCCATAGTAGTGGTCGCGGTCAGGGCGGACGGCGGCGTTGGCTGGACCGTGGGTGGGGCCGCGGGTGTCGTTGTGAATGATGGCCTGATTGCAGAAATCGACGACATACAGCGCGCCATCGGGGCCGACGCGGACTTCGATGGGGCGGAACCAGAGGCTCTTGCTGCGGATGAACTCGGTTTGCTCGCGACCCGGCTCGCGGTGGGCTTTGAACGTGACGCCGGAGGGCTCGACCATGAAGTGGCTGACGATGTTCAGCGTGGGCTCGGTGGTGAAGTAGCCGTAGTTCCACTTCGCCGGCCAGGCGCCGCCTTCATAGATGGCGCAACCGGCGGCGGCGGTGTAGCTGCCGACCTGATCGATCTGGACGTAAGCCTGCTGTTCCCAATGCATGGCCGGATAGGTGGGCTCTTTCGGCAGCATGCCGTTCGTGCCGACAACGCCCGGCAGTTTGCCTTTGGCCAGCACATACTCGGGCAGGACAACATGGATGAAATGATTGCCACTGGTGGGCATGGTGTAGAAGACCTGGCCGTCGGTGGTGATGTCGAGGCCCCAGGTGTTGCCGCCGCGTGAGGCATATTGTTCGAAGGCGCTGCCGTCGGGCTTGAAACGCACGACACCGCTGCCCACGGGCCCGAAGCCCTTGCTGCCATCACCGGATTTCACGTCATCGGTGCTGGAATAACCATGAGTGGCGTACACCCATCCATCCAGACCCCAGCGCATGTTGTTGATGACGGCGTGCGTGTCGCGATTGCCGAGGTTGGTGTAAATCTTGGTGCGTTTGTCGGCCTTGTCGTCGCCATTGGTGTCCTCAAAGAACCAGATGTCCGGCGCCGCGCAGACGATGACGCCGTTCTTGTAAAACACGCTGCTGGTGGCGAGCTCGATCTTGTCGGCAAAAACGGTTTTCTTGTCCATGACGCCATCACCATTGGTGTCGCTGAGAATGGAGACGCGATCGAGCGGATCGCGCTGATACTGTACCGGCTTGATGCTGCCGCTGTCCTTCCAGGCATCCACATTGGCCTGGCGCAGGCCATTCGGATACTCCGGTGTCTCAACGACCCACAGGCGACCTTTTTCGTCCCAGTCAATGTTCATGGGCTTGTTGATCAACGGCTCCGAGGCGACGAGCGAGAGGTCGAACTCAGGATGCACTTCAAGCTGCTCGGGCAATTCCTGAGGACGCGGCACGCCGCCTTCCACATAGCGGAGCGCATCACCTAGCTCGGCAGGCTTGCAGAGTTCGTCCACGTTCTCACGCTTTCCGGCCCAGGCGATGCCGCGCAGGATGGCGGTGCGGATGCCGTTGTGGCTGAAGTTTTTGTGGTAATGGCCGGGGATGCAGGTGAAGGCGCGGTAAGTGACGGAAGCAGGGGCAGTCTTGCCCGCATCATCCGAGCGGCCGGAGGTGTCCATGCTCCGCTCGTAAGTCCACATCTGCGGCTGAATGTCGTAGATGTTCACGGCCCTCTTTTTGGCCACGGCTTCAGCGGCGCGCTGCTGGGCCTCCTTGTTGCCGCCTTTAACCTGAGCGGCGTTGGGCGTGTAAGCAGCCGCGAGGATTTTGGCCTCGGGCAGGAGATCCATGTCGTAGTAGATTTCGTCGTCGATGTCGAAATTCGAAATGTCCCTGGTGATCGGGTTCTCGCGATCGGTGAAGTAGAGACTCATCGGAGCCTCGAGCCACTTCGTCTGCCCGAAATGCCAGGAACCGCCGATGATTGTCTTGAACCAGTCATGATCCTTTGAAACCGATGCCGCATGGATCACAACCAGGCCGCCGCCGCGAGCCAGGAACTCCGCCAAATTCTTCCGCTCATCACCGATCTTGATGTTTCCGGCTTCCTGAGCGTGAAGGATGAGCACGTCCGTTTTGTCGAGTTGATCTTTGGTGGGGAACTCCATGCCGCCATCGGCCTTGGCACCTCGCTCATTGAGCATGGGCACCCATTCCTTTAAGAACTGCGGGAAGTCGTGCGCGCCGGGGCCATGAGATTTTTTTCCCGCGCGGATAAAGACGCGAACCGGCTCTGCCGCAAAGGTGGAGTGGTGCAGGATGAAGGATGAAAAAGCTGCGAGGCAGCAGAGAAGGCGTTTCATGGTTGTGGCGAGATTACGCGAAACCAACGGTCCCTGTGAAGCGCTATTACGCACCGGGCACTATCGGGAATGCACATGCGACGGCAGCGACCTGATCGCATGGATTGAAATCATGAGAAATACCAACCTCGCGTGCATCAGAAATTCAATTTCACTCCAGCCACGATACCACGCCCCCCCAGCGGCGCGCGATCCTTCAAAAACGAGCTGTGCTCGCGGGCCTCTGTATCGGTCAGATTCACTCCTTTGACATAAATGTCCCAGCTCAGCGGGCCACGTAACAGGGTGTAAGTGAGGGAGGCATTGACCAGAAAATAACTGTCTGTCGGCAACTCGCCAGCGCTGACCCGGCTCTGCGGGGCAGCATACACGCCCTCAAGTCGCGCTCCGATTGCTCCGCGCTGATAGGCGATGGCGCTGGTCAGGTGAAACGGCGGGATGCGCGGCAGTGGATCACCGGTGCGCAAGTCGCGGGCACGCACCACATCGGCGCGAAACTCCAGATTCACATTCGTCTGCTCGGGAGGCGCTGGCTTGTCGGTGGCCGGATGCAGCAGGTGCAGCGTCGTATCCAGCTCGGCACCGATGAACTCAGCCTGGGTCGCGCGATACATGACGATCGGGAACAGGCCGATGTAATGTTGATATCGGTTGTAGTAGCCACCCAGGCTGCCGGTCAGCCAGCCGGTGCGTTTGCGCAAATTCAAGTCCGTGCCGATGGACTGTTCGATGCCGAGTGCGGCATCGCCCGTCTCAAAGACTCCCGTGGCCATGTGCGCCCCGTTGGCAAACAACTCCTGATGTGTCGGTGCACGCTGCGCATAAGTCGCCGAGAGGGTGATGGTGTAATCCTCCTGCAGATCGTAAACCGCACCGAGCGATCCACTGAAGGTGTCAAACGTACGCGCCTTGCCTTTGCCAAAGGCCGGATTGCCTGAATCCTGTGACTCGACGGTGATGTGATCATAGCGTGCCCCCGTCTGGAAGCGCATCGGCCCCGCCGGCACTTCCTCAAAGAAGAAGGCGCTGTTAGACCGGGTCAGCACCGCTGGCAGAAAAGCCTCGGTTCCTTGCGAGTCAAAATCGCTGCTGCTCGTCTGCAAACCGACCACTCCCTCCATGCCGGCAATCTTCTCGTGCTTCACCTCCACGCGGCCATCCCAGCCCATGTTCGTGAATATCGTTCCCGCCACCCCACCATCAAACTCGGTGTGCGCATAGTCTGATCCGGCAAAGCGGTAATTGATCTCCTTGATCAGCGGCAAAGGCGCATAAAAGGCACCCCTCACATCCAGGCGCGTCTGCTTCATGTCGATGCTGATCCCGGGCTCTGCCGGTGAGGCATAGTTGGTGTGAAAGGTCGTGAGGGAGGCACCAATGAAACCCCACTTTTCGATGTAACTGAGTCCACCTGAGAAACCTTCCGAGCGGAGATTGCTGCCTGGCAAATGGCCCACAGAGCCAACCTCACCCGTCTGCTGGCGGTAGCGGTCCGAAAGGGAATTGCCAG
>CANJVS010000198.1 GCA_947477755.1 Verrucomicrobiaceae bacterium
GACTTGCTTCACCTAACAAAAGGGTTTCCATGCGTTCCACTACGCAACATGGCACGTTCCACGGTGACAATTATTTTTCACCTAACCGCATTTAATGCAATTAATCAGGCCGCTGAAGCCTTCGCTGGCTTCCAAAGGCGCGGCGCTTTCGCCACAACCTTCTCTTGCGCGGCAGTGTCGAGATGGACATAACGACGGTGAGCTTCATCGGTGCTATGACCGCTTATCGCTTTACTGACGGCTTCCGGTGCGCCTGAGTTCGCCAGACGTGAAATCATCGTGTGACGAAAGGAATGGAAGCTCAGAGCGCTAAACCGTCGGCCCTTACCTTCCTTTGCAACGCCTTGCTCAGGATCGATCCCGGCCTTTACCATCAGTCGGCCAAACATAT
This sequence comes from Verrucomicrobiaceae bacterium, assembly GCA_947477755.1. GTDB lineage: Bacteria > Verrucomicrobiota > Verrucomicrobiia > Verrucomicrobiales > Verrucomicrobiaceae > Prosthecobacter. The sequence continues at coordinate 392 of CANJVS010000198.1, forward strand.
TAGACAACCCGCCAGCACTGCCTGATTGCTTTCCAAAAAGTGAAGGAAAGAGCGGCGCGTCTTTCGCCATCGGCACGGGCAGGCTTGCGAAGTAGCTCCTCAAATCGTGCGACATCACGACGACGGTTTCTTTATCCTTCTTGAGCTTTTTTCTGTGCGCAGTTTTCTGGTCACAGAACTTTAGCAACTTGCCGCCTTCAATGTTTAGGCGTGTGAGGTTCGCGGCATCGTTCAAGCGGATACCCGTATGATATGCCATCAAGATCATGCCTTGCCATTCGACATCAGCCACGGCGAGAAGCGCAGAAACTTGGTCATCGGTGAATGGGTGGCGTTCCTCGCTCTCAGAATTTTCAAGTGCGTCCACGGCCCCAACGGGATTGTGCGGGATGATGGCATGTTTAAACGCCTTCTGGAACATTCCATTGAGCACCTTCAAAGCAAAATCTGCGGTGCCTGATGATTTACCCGCCTTCAATTCAGCATTGCGGAAGGATTCAAGTTCCTGTGGCGTGACGCTTGCAAGACGAGCCTTTGAGCGGGCTTCGCCCAGATGGGCAAGGAAGCCATCGAAAACCGGAAGGTAGCGCTTGAGTGTGCTCTCCTTGGTTTTGCGTATCACTAGGCTCGCTTGATAATCGGTGATGTGCTGGCTAATGCTACGATTGTCGAGTCCGTCGCCGTGGATGCTTATGACCAGATCATTGATCACCTTGAATGCGGCAACGTGGGTGAGTTCAGCACATCGCGCCTTGTTCACGGCATCCTCAAAAGCCTGTGCCGCTTTCATCGCCTGCTTGCGGTCTGATAGCTTGGTTGAACGCTTTAAACGCCTGCCTGTTTCATCGTTGAAGCAAGCTGTGTAAAACGGAGAGTTCGGATGTTTCCAGATCGAAGCCATAATTGCTAACCGATACAGTAAGAACAAAAGTAAGAACGTCCACTGTTGTTTCTGATTGTCTCCGTTCAGCCTGTAACTAGGCAAAGATGACTTTCTGAAGGGAGAGGATAGAAACGCTTGTTCTATCCGTTGAACTACGGGGACGCGATAGCAGCCTATCCTTGCACAGAAAAAGCAGGGCTGGCAAGTGCGGGGCTGAACTCATGAGGAGGGGATCTCACTTTTATGGTCTTGTGATTAACTTTCCCCGGGCCTTCAAAAGCAGGACCGATGTTGCCTTTCCCCAACTGATGATGGCGCTGATGAACCGCCTGACCTGTTTACGGGGTGGGCACTGGCTGGATCAGCACCTGGCCGGAGAGCATCTCCGTATTGGTGAGGGTTTCTCCAGTCGCGGCGGGGAGTTTGGGCAGGATGAAATAACCGACACCTTTCCAGCCAGTACCGCCTCGAATGAGGAGGCCCTGATAGGTGACTTTGCGGCTGATTTTTCTAAGCACCGCAGGCGGCGGACGGAGATCCAGCGGGTCGTTGTCTTCGAGACTGAATCCGCCGGCGAAAGTGCCCTTGTCTGCGGCGAAGGTGAGCGTGGTGTTGCGCGCATTCGGGGCGGGATAATTCACGAGATTGTCCTTTTTCAAAGTGAAGGCGAGATCCGGGCTGGGCACCGGAGACCCGATACCACCCTGAGTGAAGGCGAGCGTGGCGGCGTTCGCACCGCCATCGGTCAGGCCTAACACCAAGCCTGGCAAGACGGGGCTGAGGTAGCGCGATCCTTCGACGGTAAGGTTGGCAGGCTGGGTCATGCCGTCTTTGTTCTGACGTGGCTTGGCCAGCGGCGGAAGCCACCAGCTCACCGACCCGGTGAGAGTGTGGTTCTCATGCGTGGGAGAGAGGTTGATCTGGGGTTGGCCGACGAGGGAGCCTCGTGCGGAGGCTGAATAAAGCGTGGTGAAAAGGATCAGCTGACCCTGCCGGCCGGCCGAAGTGGCGGCAGTGTAGGTGGTGTCATCGGCGAGACGACCGGCGATGGTGGCCAGTCCGGTGCTGCTGCTCAGAGTGAAGGAGCCGAAGCCCTGCCAGGTGACGGCTCCGCCAATCAGCGCCGCAGCCTGACTCAAACCAAAGGTGTAGAGGCCGGGCGGTGTCAAGAGACCCATCAATGTTGTGGCAGGTTCTTTGCTCGTCCAGGGATTGCGCCAGCCAGTGAAGCCAAGGTACTCAGCGCCATTGCTGACACTGCCTGCGGTGAGGAGTTCGCCATCAGTCAGCGTGAACTGCAGGGTGAGCGGAGTGAGCTTGCCACGCAGAACCTGGACATTTGCGGTAGCTAGCGCGGGAAGATTTGCCACGGTGACAAGCCTGCCACTGAAGCTGTATTTGTTCAGCGCGAGCGTGAGCGAACCGGTGAAGGTGCCGGCGGCGGTCACCATGAGATCAAGGCGCCCGCCGAGGTTTTCATTGAGAACGGGGTGACGGGGTAACACACCGACAAAAACACCGGTCTTGTTACCAAGGCCAAGGACCGTGATGCGCGTTTTGAGGACGGATTTGCTGACACTGTTGGAGGCGGTGATGATGACCTCATACGGCTCGGGCCGGCTCACGTTTGGAGTGCCGGTGATGCGACCGGTGACTTTGTCGATGGCGAGTCCGGTGGGCAGGCCGCTCATCATGAAAGCGGTCGGTGTGAAAGCGGGATCAGGATTGAAAGGCAACTGGTAGTCATACGGGCCACTGAGGATGGCGGTCGGCAGATCACCTGTATGATTGATGATGGGAGCAGAATCGAAGACGACAACCCTGTTGATGCCTGCATCGATCTGGCCACCGGGATTGGAAACCTCGCAAATGTAATCGCCCGAGTCGGCGGGCTGGGGTGAAACAAGGGTGAGACTGCTGCCAGTTTGATCACTGAGGACTGTGGTTTCCACCGGTGTCACTTTCCGCCATTGATAGCGGAGACCATTGCCAGCGACGGTGGCGGTGAGCGTGGTTTTGGTGCCAGCCTTGATTGTGAAATTTTTATCGATGACGGTGACAATGCCCACCTGGATGGGATCGCCGGAGAAAACGGTTTTGGCACCGTTGATGAACTCGGTGACGGCACAGTCATAGGCACCGGCTTTGGCTGCGGTGAGCCCGGTGAGATTGAGTTGCGGACTCATGGCTCCGCTGAGATTGACCGCATTGCGCCGCCACTGGTAAACATCCGGCGTGCCAACGCCACTGACGGCAACCTTGAGAGTGAGATCTGAGCCGACGGTGAGCAGGTGGTGTCCGCCGCCGCCCGTGACATCGTAAACGGGACCGGGGATGACATTGTCGATGAAGACGCGATCAAGCCCGGCACTGCCGGAATCGTCCTTGGTGTAGCTGAACTCCACCAGATGCAACCCATCGGCAATGGGCAGGCTCATGGGCTGCCAGTCGGTCTCGCCACTGGCCGAGTATTTTTCGGCACCATCCACAGAGACGTGGAAAAGATCCTTGCCGGCTTCCGTGGAGAGTTTTTGCCACCAGCGCAGAGTGAGCGGTCCGGTCATGCGGGTGGCAAGCACGGCCTTCTGACTGTGGAGGATCGGACTGGTGGTCAGCATGTCGATGCCGTCATGCGACTGGCTGGCGGTGCCTGGCAGCCAGAAGCCATGGCCGGTGGTGCTCCATTTCAGATTGGCAGCCTCCACCGCCGCCCCCATCACGGTGGTCAGAGAAATGTAAGCGGGCGGTGCTGAAATGGAATGCACGGCATTGCTGACCTGAGCCACGTATGAACTCGCGAGCGTGGTGGTCATGAGCCCCGGCGACCACACGCGCTGAGTGGAGACAGTGGCGATGTTTTTCTTCCACGCAAAGGTGACATTTTCCCCCGACACCTCGAGACTCATCTCCACCGGAGCGCCGGCCTCAGCAATGACCGAGAAGGGCTCCCGGGTGATGACCGGCATGCCGGTGATGGCGAGCAGGGCCTTGCCGCTGCGGATGGTGCCGGCGCTGTTGCTGACCTGGCATGAGTAGGAGCCGACCTGAGCGCCGGAGACGTTGTTGACCGTGTAGGATGCCGCGTTCGCATTGCTGATGGGCACGGCGTTGCGTAACCATTGATAGGTTAATTGAATGCCGGTAACCGCGACCTGAAAGGTGGCGGACTGGCCGGCATCGACCGTGACATTGACGGGCTGCACATTGATGACCGGCGGCTCGATGACCTGAAGCGTGAAGAGGGGGGAGAAGGCCTCGCCCGCAGGATTGACCGCGTGGCAGAGGTACTCCCCTGCACTGCTGCCGGTCACGCTCGGAATGGTCAGGCTGGTCTGCTGCGCGCCCGGCAGGTCAATGCCGCCCTTGCTCCACTGATAGGACACGGCCACGCCGGAAGCTGTGACATTGAAGACCGTTGACTGGCCAAGATTGGCCGTGACCGTGACCGGCTTTGTCGGAACCAGAATGGCCGGAGGCGGATTGATGGCAAGTGTGGCTGCGTTACTGAACACATTGCCAAGAGAGTTGCTGACCCGGCAGCGATAGGATCCGGCGCTGTCGAGAGTTGTCGGATCGATGGTGTAAACCGCGGCATTGGCACCAGGGATGTCGGTCGTGCCTTTCTGCCACTGAAAGCTGAGATTGAGACCGACTGCGCTGACCTCAAGCGTGGCAGGCTGACCGAGATTGACAGTCAGGCTGGCCGGGTGTCGCGAGATGCCGGGAGGTGCGTTGATGCCGAGAATGGCATCATTGCTGGTTAGGCTGCCGGCCGAGTTGGAGACAATGCAGCGGTAGGTGCCACTGTCATAAACCGTGGTGTTCGTCAGGATGAGCGAAGCCTGGGTTTTGTCAGGCAGGTCCACCCCGTTCTTTTGCCACTGATAGCTCAGAAGCAGGCCTGCGGCCGTGATGCTGAAGGTCACATCCTGAGCTGCATTGACGGTTTGTGAAACAGGATGCTGGCTGATCGTTGGCGCTGTGACGATGAGCAGTGTGGCGGCATTACTCGTCGCGGAGCCATCCGTGTTCGTGACGACACAGCGGTAAGATCCGGCACTGCTGAGAGTGGTCACCGGGATCGTGTAGGTGCTGGCCATGGCACCGGGGATTTCGATGGTGTTTTTCTGCCATTGGTAGTTCAAGCCGCCTCCGGAGGCCAGGACGGTGAATTCGGCGCTGTCCCCAAGATTCACGGCCAGATCCTGCGGATGTTCCGTGATGACAGGCGGGGCGCTGATGATGCCCGGAAACTGATCAATTCCATAGGTGGTGCCGCTGCTGTTCTGCGCCACCAGGCGGAAGTGATACGATGCAAGCACGAGGCCGGTGACAACGGCATTCACATTCACGGAATTGTTGCCGGCGGCGAGGTTCTGTGTCGGCGTCACGATGCCGTAACTTGTCGTGCCTCCGTACTCAAACCAATAGCTTGTGGC
>CANJVS010000199.1 GCA_947477755.1 Verrucomicrobiaceae bacterium
TCATCAATGTTCCGGCCGATGGCGAACTCGGTGCCGAACCACAGGCTGCCCAGCGCCAGCATCACCATGCGCACCATGTTTCCCAGCATGGCCAGCGGGATGGCACTGGCAAAGAGGATGCCGCGCGGTAGCCATGATTTCAGCGTCAGCCATCCATAAAGCGCGCTGATCATCATCAGCGAAAAGAGTGAGCGAATGCCGCTGCAGGGCTCTTCCACATCGAGCTTGAAAAGATCCCCCTGGGCAAGTCCGCGCACTTCATTGGCCGCAGAGTGCAGACCAGTACCCTCACGCACCACATCCACGCCGATGAGATTGAGCAGGACGCCAGACGCTTTCGCCGTGAGCATCCTCAGCGGTACCGCAAGCACCGTTTCCAGTGGCAGCATGGGCCAGGTGAAAGCCAGGAAGGCCCACGGAAAAAACAAATGCTTCAGCCATTTCACGCCACCGAGCATCAGGATCAGCCCCAGGGTGACGAATTGCCCGGCGATGTAGCCGGGGTAGGCCGTGTCAGCCTTGTAGCCAAACCAGAACATCAGCATGCCAAACATCAGCACTGGTGCGCCCGACCAGGAACCCGCCAGGGGTAAGACGCGCAGTTCTTTTCGCATCCGCCAGATCAGCCAGCCGACAAGGAAGGGCGTGACGAGGCAGAACCACCACTCCGAGTCCTGCTGCGCCTTGCGGATGATGCCGCCAACGACACTGCTGCGCTCCGTGAAATCCCAATGCTGGTAGGGCCACACCCCCATCAACAAGACCAGAGCGACCGCCGCCGTGACCAGCGCGGCGGTGCGATACGGCTGGTCTGTGGCGGCTTGATTGGCTGGGCTGGAAGGTTCAGTCATGCAGAATAGGGGGCATCATAGCGATGGCCCAAACTCGCGGCAAGACATCCTCCTCTGGATTTTTCATGCCGGATAGCGTTACATGACGGCCACCCATCCGCATGAGTCATTCCCAGGACCCCGACACCCAGAAGCCCGATCCGGCTGACCAGACCAAACATCAGCCCTTGATTGAAGGGGAGGGGATCGCCAAGCCAGGTGCCGGCAAGGCGGCGTCTCAACGGTCCAAGTCGGGCAAGTCTGCGGCTAAGAGTGGTAATGCGCCGGGGAACGCGGCGACCACATCGGTTGGTGATGACAATCAAAGCCAGTCAGGCATCGGCTGGAACCAGTTCTTCATCGCGCAGGCTGCCACGCTTCTGGTTGGGCTGTTGGCGGCAGGCTGGTTTTATCAATCCCGCATCGTGCCGCGCCTGCAGCAGTCGTCCGCCGGTTCACTGGCGCAGGCCTCAGACGCCACGGCCATGGAGGCGGGCATCAATCGTGCCAACGATCAGATCATCACCCTTCAGAAGCAGCTCGACGCCCAGCGTGAAGAACGTGAGCGCACCCAGGCCAGGCTTCAGGAAATGGCTGACCGCATGGCGCTGGTGATTCAGCAGACCTCCTTTGTGCCGGGTGCGGAGGCGTCCCGCGCCAAGACGGGTGACGCTTCCCAGGTCGCTGCCATGATGCCCACCGTTTCGCCATCCACCAGCGAGCTCATCCTGCTGAAGGAGCGCAATCGTCTAACTAATTACGCCGATCAAGCGATCGCCGCGGGCAGCCGCGACTCCCTGCAGGCCATTGTGGACACCATGTTTGATCCGGCCATGAAACATCTTGCCCATGCCTGCCAGGCTGAGTTTCGCCGCGTGCAGAACTACTATGACTTCAGCTCCAGCATCGACCCGGCCTACACACTGCCGTTGCAGGAGTTGTTCAAAGACGGCTCCGTCCGTGCCGAGGCGGATTTGACGCCCGCTCAACTCACTGCGCTGTTGCAGGATAACAAACAGACATGGGAAAACCGCCTGCGCAGTGCCTATCTCCTGCGCGCCAGCACGGAAAAGGCAACCAACGCCGTGCTGATTAAAGCCATCAAGGAGGATCCTTCACTCGATGTCGCAAAGCAGGCCCAGACCACCTTTGAAAGGCGCATCGGGCGTAAATTCCGACTTTTCGACATCCCAAGCATTGATGCCTGGTGGGCATCCCAGAAAGACAAGTAAACCATTCCGCCGGTTTGAGTGCGGCAGCGGCTATTCGGGATGAACAATGATATGGGTGCGCTGGGTTTCGCCGGTGGTTGAATCTCGTGCGGTGAGGGTGTGGCGGCCGGGTTGAAGTAGAATGTAGGGAATGCGACCGTCATGCTTGATGCTGAGTGTGTCGCTGTGCCAGTCGAGTTCCCGGGGTGGTCGGGTTTCCAAAATCAGGCGGCGTCCCTGGCCGGGAAGATCGGGATCAAGGTGGATGACGGTGCCCGGAACGGGATTGGTGATGCTCCATGGCTCACTGTCCGTGCTGGGAACGACGGTGAGAACATCGCCCATCCAGTTGTCCGCACTGCGGATCCAGGTAGCGTAATCATTGGTTAGAATGGCGCGGCCGCGAAGATCATAATCCTGTGAACCGGACGGTGGCGGGAGTGTGCCTTGAACAAAGACTTCCTCGCGGCTGATCCGGGCGGGAGGGGACTGCGCGGTGAGGCGTTTCCCGGTGCGTGGATCAATGCGGGCATGGATCAGCCCTTTTGGCTCGGCAAACCAGGTCAGGGCGTGGCGCTTTTGCAGATGCAGAAAGATGTCATGCCAGATCGGCGCGGCGCCTGTGACACCGGAGACTTCCTGCATGGGGGTGTTGTCAAAATTTCCGGCCCAGACGCCAACGGTGAACTCAGGAGTGTAGCCCAGTGTCCAGTTGTCCCGGTAGGACTGGCTGGTGCCGGTTTTGACCGCTGCGCGGAAGGGCAGGCGCAGTGGCGAGTAACTGCCGAAACTGAGGGCCCGGGCCTGGTTGTCGCTGAGAATGTCGGCAATGAGGTAGCAGGCGGCGGGATTGAGCATTGGTGTGCCGGGACAGTCTGCGGCCGTGAGTGTCCATGGTTTCCAGACACCGAGGCGGGCAAGCGTGGCGTAGGCATTCGTGAGTTCGACGAGACGGACCGGAGCATTGCCGATGGTCAATCCGAGGCCGTAATGCTCCGCAGGCTCTGTCAGCGTACTCATGCCAAGCTGCTTCAGCCTGGCTAAAAGCGTGTCAGCGCCACCGATGCTGGTCAGCACCCTGACGGCGGCGATGTTGAGGCTGTTGCCCAGCGCGTCGCGATAGGTCATGGGGCCATAAAGGCGGTGGGCGTAGTTTTCAGGCCGGTAGATGCCCGTGGGGGTGGGATACTCGACCGGCAGATCCGCGACGATGCTTGCCGCGCTGGCTCCGCGCTCAAAGGCGAGCTGGTAGGTGAAGGGTTTCATGGCGGAACCGGGGGAGTGTGGTGCCCAGGCTCCGTTGATCTGGCCGCCGTCGCTGGCAAAGAAGTCGCGCGAGCCGGCAAGTGCGAGGATGTGGCCCGTGGCATTCTCAAGCACCACCACCGCCGCCTGCGTGACGTGGCGATCCTTCAGCACCGCGAGTCTGGCGCTGATGATTTTTTCCACCTGTCCCTGCAGTGCGGAATCGATCGTGGTGGGAATGATACCAGTGGCTGGTGCCGGCGGATGCTGTCCCTGAATCAGCTCAATCGCATGCGGTGCGGCAAATCCACCGGTGAAACGCTGGATGCCGGGTTTCTCTGCCAGGGCCACGCGGAGCTGCTCAGCGCTGATCCAGCCATGATGCTTCATGGCGTGGAGGATGCGCTGCTGGCGCGGGAAAATGGTGTCGATCCGGCGAAAGGGATTGAAGCGCGTCGGCGATTGCGGGATGGCCGCGAGCAGGGCGCACTCGGCCACGGTTAGGTCCTGCAGCGGCTTGTTGAAATAGCCCGAGGCGGCGGAGGTGCAGCCGGTGAGGAGATTGCCATAACTGATGCGGCTGAGGTACTCGCTGAGCACACGCTCGCGGGGCCAGGACATGCTCAACCGCCGGGCCTGCAGGGCTTCGATCAACTTCACGCCGATCGTGCGTCTGCCCTTCTTTCTGGTGCAGACTTTGATGAGCTGCTGATGAATCGTCGAGGCACCTGAGACAATGCGGCCGGAACTGGTGTTGTCCCGCACGGCGCGGGCCACGGCCAGCAGATCCACACCACCATGAGACCAGAAGCGATGATCCTCTGCGGCGAGCGTGGCCTTGATCAGAGGATCGGGCAGGGATGCAAAGGCGACATGCCGTCCCACCCGTTCACCATCGGCGGTGAGAAGTTGGCGCAGCGGCGTGCCATCGCGCGCCGTGTAGACCAGGGACGAGGCCTGCGGCTGGAGCAGGGTCTCCGGCAGGGAAACACACCATGGCAGCACCCACCAGACCAGCGCGGCGCAAATGACCACGGGCAGGGAGGCGAGCAATATCCGGCGCAGGCGTTTCCTCATCAGGCTAATGTTATCGCAGGTTTCTGGCCGTGAAAGTCCGGCGTGGCGTTCATGGTGGCAGGCGGTTATTTTGTTTTGCTTGGAGATGCCGGTCCAGTATCATGCCGAGCATGAATTTCCGCTTTCTCTTTTGTCTGGGTTTTATCCTAAGCCTGGCCGGCATCGCCCCGGCTCAGGAGGCGGCGGGAAAAATTTCACCCGACGCGATGAGGAAACTCCAGGAGGCTCAGGACCTTCAGCAGCGGCAGCGTTTCGTCGATGCGCTGACCAAACTCGATGAACTGGAGGCGACCGATCCCGGGCTGCCGGACATCTACAATATGCGTGGCTCTATTTATTTGGCACCGTCGCTGCGTGATTTTGACAAGGCCACCGAGATGTTTGACAAGGCGGAGGCCCTGCAGCCGAACTCGCTGGCGCCGCGCTTCAACAAAGCGGAACTGCTTTTTGTGAAGCATGACTGGGCAGCGGCGGGTGCGGCTTTTCAAAAGTTGCTGGCCGACTTTCCAAAGATCCCCATGCAGGTGCGGCACCTGGCTATTTACAAGCGCCTGGTTTGCGAGGTGAAGCAGGACCAGATCCTGGTGGCTGAGAAGACGCTGAAGGACAATTTCACCTTCATGGACGACACCCCGGCCTACTACTTCAGCCATGCGGCCATGGCCTTTCAAAAGAAGGACGAGGCCGCCGCCAAAGACTGGATGACCCGCGCTGCCGGCATTTTCAAAAAGGAGGAAAACTCCGCCTATATCGACACATTGATGGAGGTGCGCTGGGTTCCAAATATCGGCCTGCCACAGACAGAAGACGCCAAGTGACCGTCACACGCGCTTGCTTCGCGCGGATTGCCTCTGTATGGCGGAAAGATGCTCACCAAGCGCATCATTCCATGTCTCGACGTCAAAGAAGGCCGTGTGGTCAAAGGCACCCAGTTCCTGCAACTGCGGGATGCCGGCGATCCGGTCGAGTGCGCAAAATTATACAATGCCCAGGGCGCTGATGAACTGGTGTTTCTCGATATCACCGCCAGCCATGAAGAGCGGAAGACCATGGCGGAAGTCGTGGCCCGCACGGCCGAGAGCTGCTTCATGCCGCTGACCGTGGGCGGTGGGATCCGCACGGTGGCTGACATGCGTGAGATGCTGATGGCCGGTGCCGACAAGGTGGGCATCAACACGGCGGCGGTGAAGACCCCTGAGGTGATTGATGCGGCCGCAGAGGCCTTTGGCTGTCAGTGCCTCGTGGTGGCGATCGATGCAAAACGCAATGCGCGCGGCTCGTGGACGGTTTACACGCACGGCGGCAGGAATCCCACCGAACTGGACGCCATCGAATGGGCCA
>CANJVS010000200.1 GCA_947477755.1 Verrucomicrobiaceae bacterium
AGGGTGATCCCTCTCAATCGGGTCTGCCACGTGGTGGACAGGCTTCAGGCTGTTCGAATGGAGACAGGCCGCAGGCTGTGCTTCCAGAGAGACAGGCGTTTGGGGGAGGGGAGCGCGGATGCTAGCAGGTAAAAGCCTTTTGGCAAATGACGGTTTCAAGGCAGATAGGTTCTGCCGCCGGTACCCATGCGGGAAGGCAAACCGACATGCCAGCCATCTCTGCGGTCGGCCTTGTGGTTTAGGCCCTGAAAGGCAAGGCTTAAGCAGCCTGTGCCCTTGCCTTTTTCACCAGGTCGATGAAGGCGGTTTTCTGCTCGGCGAGAACGGTCGCAGGATCGCCATCTGGTCGCTTGCCGCCAGCTTCGAGCAGAACCCATCCCTCATAATCGGCGTCGACAAGAAGTTTGGCGAGTTTGTCCCAAGGGTAGCCGGGAACCTTGGCACCGCGAATGTGGGTGGTGTGACCGAGGTAGTCCTTCACCTTGGCAAAATTGGCTTCGATACCGTCACCTTCCTGATCAATGTTGTTGGAGTTCCAGCACACGCGGACGTTGTCGCGGGCGGCGGTTTTCATGATCGTGGCGATGTCGCCGAGATCGGTGACGCCCCCATGCACTTCTAGCCGGATCTCCTGGCCGAAGCCGAGCGCGTAATCGCCAAGTTCAGCGAGTGACTTGGCGATTTGGTCGAGAGTTTTGGCCTTTTCGACCTCCTTTGGCAGGGCGTTGGGTTTGACCTTCACACCTGAGGTGCCGATGTCGTGGCCGAGTTTGATGTATTCCATCGCGCCCTGGATGTTCTTCTTCACTTCTGCCGGATCGGCTGAGTGAAATTCAAAATTGGTGCCCAGGCCGATGGCCTTGACTGGCGATGCTTCGAAACGCTTTCGCACTTCAGCGCGACCGGCAGATGAAAGCTTTGGACCGACGCCATGCGCATGATCGACACGCAATTCGACTCCGAGAATCTCCGCCTTTTCAAGAGTGGAAATAAGTGTCGGCAGATCAAGGTCCGCGCCCCACATGTAGGTCACGAGACCGAACTGAATGTTCTCGCCCTTGTAGCTGAGTTTGGCTTCCTGGGCGGATGTCAGACTGGCGAACGCGCCGCCAAGTGTCGTGGTGATGAAATGGCGGCGGCTGGGCATGGTGGTCAGGGGTGGGTCTGAAAGGAACGTGAAAAGGGAGGTCAATCACTCACCGCCTGAAGAGCTTTCCTGAACGCCAACAAAGGCTTCCTTGGCAGCGGCGAGAGCGTAATCGCGGTTCAGTTTGGTGATCCAGCGGACACTAATTTCTTTCGGGCATGCGGCTTCGCATTCATACTGGTTGGTGCAGTTGCCAAAACCTTCCTTGTCCATCTGGCGGACCATTCCGAGTGTGCGTCGATCCTTTTCCGGCTGGCCCTGGGGCAGGGAGTTGAGCTGTCCTGCCTTGGCTGAGACAAAGAGCATGGCGCTGGCATTTTTACAGGAGGCCACGCAGGCGCCGCAACCGATGCATGCGGCGGCATCCATGGCGGCATCAGCCACTTCCTTGCCGATGAGGATGCAATTGGCATCCGGGGCCGCACCGGTGCGCACGGTGACAAAACCACCAGCCTGCTGGATACGGTCAAAGGCTCCGCGATCCACCATCAAGTCCTTCACGACAGGGAAGGCACGGGCGCGGAAAGGCTCGATCCAGATGGTGTCGCCATCGCGGAATTTGCGCATGTGAAGCTGGCAGGTCGTGGTGGCTCTTTCGGGGCCGTGAGCGATGCCATTGATGGTCATTGAACACATGCCGCAAATGCCTTCGCGGCAATCGTGATCAAAAGCCACGGGGTCGACGCCATCCTTGATCAGACGCTCATTGACGATGTCCATCATTTCAAGGAAGGACGCGTGATCGGGGATTTCACGCGCTTGAATGTCCTGAAAGTGGCCGGGCTGTCCCTGGTTCTGACGCCAGACTTTGAGTTGAAGGTTAAGGAGTGACATGAGATGAGGTGGTGTGATAAATGAAAGTTTAAGCGGCTAGAGCGAGGTCGATCCCGACGAGTTGTGTTTTGTAACCGAACCAATCCACGCGACCTGAAAAGAGGCATGTCGCTGCCATTTCATCACTGCTGACGAGTTCCGGTTCAAGCCAGTCAAGCTCCTGAAACGCGCGAAACTGGCGCGTACAGAAGTCGGGAAGCTGGGCTTCGGATTCGCGGTTCATGGCCGTCAGTTCAGGGATGGGGGCAACTTTTGGGCTGAGGTTATTTGTAACTGCGGACGGAGAGGTGAACTTCCTCAAAGGTGAGGGGCTCCTTGTTCAGTTTTGGCTTGGAAAGGTCGCCTGTGTATTCCCAAGCGGCGGCGTAGCAGAAGTTGTCGTCGTCGCGCTTGGCTTCACCATCGGGATACTGATGCTCGCTGCGGAAGTGACCGCCGCAGCTTTCTTCACGATGCTGGGCATCCTGACAGAGCAGTTCACCAAACTCCATGAAGTCAGCCACGCGTCCGGCTTTCTCCAGTTCGGGATTGGCGGCGCTGCCTGATCCCGGGACGCGCACATTGCTCCAGAATTCTTCACGCAGTTCAGGGATGCGCTTGATGGCTTGCGCGAGTCCGGCTTTGTCACGGGCCATGCCGCACTTGTCCCAGACGAGCAGGCCGAGTTCGCGATGGAAACTGTCCACGCTGCGTTTGCCTTTGACGTTGAGCAGCCGGTTGGTCCGGTTGCGGGCATCTTCCAGGGCTTTTTGGAATTCGGGATGGCTGGTCGTCACGCCACCCGGTGCCTGTGTGACAAGGTAAGGTGCGATGGTGGTGGGGATGACAAAGTAGCCGTCCGCAAGCCCCTGCATGAGTGCGCTGGCTCCGAGGCGGTTGGCACCATGGTCGGAGAAGTTGGCTTCACCGAGCACGTGAAGGCCGGGCAGGCTGCTCATCAAATTATAGTCCACCCACAGGCCGCCCATGGTGTAGTGCACGGCGGGATAGATGCGCATGGGCTGCTTGTAGCCGCTCTCGCCGGTGATTTTCTCATACATTTCAAAGAGGTTGCCATAGCGCTCGGCGATGGTCTTCTGCCCGAACTGGCCGATGGCTTCCGCGAAATCGAGATACACGCCGCGTCCGCCTGGGCCAACACCGAGACCGGCATCGCAGGCTTCTTTCGCTGCCCGGCTGGAGATGTCACGCGGAGCCAAATTGCCATAGCTTGGGTACTTGCGCTCCAGGTAGTAGTCGCGGTCAGCTTCTGGAATTTGCGCGGCGGGTTTACCGACGTCAGCCTTGTTTTTTGGCACCCAGATGCGGCCGTCATTGCGCAGAGACTCGGACATGAGTGTGAGCTTGCTCTGGTAGTCGCCACTGACGGGGATGCAGGTCGGATGGATCTGTGTGTAGCAGGGGTTGGCAAAGTAAGCGCCTTTGCGGTGCGCACGCCAGGTGGCGGTCACATTGCAGCCCATCGCATTGGTGGAAAGGTAGAACACATTGCCGTAGCCGCCCGTGCAGAGCAGCACGGTGTCGCCAGAATGGGCTTCGATCTTCCCGGTGGTCAGGTCACGGGTGATGATGCCTTTGGCGTGGCCGTCGACCACGACGACTTCCAGCATTTCCGAGCGCGTGTGCATTTCCACACCGCCACGGGCCACCTCTTTGTTGAGGGCCGAATAGGCGCCTAACAAGAGTTGCTGACCGGTCTGGCCGCGCGCGTAAAATGTGCGGCTCACCTGGGCACCGCCGAACGAACGATTCGCCAATCCACCGCCATACTCGCGAGCGAAGGGCACTCCCTGCGCGGCGCATTGATCGATGATGTTGACGCTCTCTTCGGCAAGGCGATGCACGTTCGATTCGCGGGCGCGGAAGTCGCCGCCTTTGACCGTGTCGTAGAAAAGGCGGTGCACGCTGTCGCCGTCATTCTGGTAATTCTTTGCGGCATTGATCCCGCCCTGGGCGGCGATGGAGTGGGCGCGGCGCGGGCTGTCCTGAAAGCAGAAGCATTTAACCTTGTATCCCAGTTCGGAAAGAGTGGCTGCGGCAGAGGAGCCGGCGAGACCGCTGCCGACGACCAGCACGGTGTACTTGCGCTTGTTCTTCGGGTTGATCAGCTTCGAGTCCTGCTTGTGCTTGGACCACTTGAGAGCCATCGGGCCGGAGGGGATTTTTGAATCGAGTGACATAGGGCAGAGATCTGGGGGCAAAGGGCAGGGGAGTGATTAGCGACCGTAGCCGAAGACGAGGATGGCGATGGGGATGGAGCAGTTGCCGACGAGGATGAGCAGGGCAAAGGCATGACCGAGCTTCTTGAACAGCGGATCCGTGCGGTGGGTGGCCAGACCCAGAGTCTGGAAGAGGCTGGAAACGCCGTGGCTCAGATGGCTGCTCAGCAGCAGCATGGCGATGACATAAAAGATCGAAGCTGGAGCCCAGGAAAAGCCGTCGATGACCATTTTGTAAACGTTGTGCGCCTTATGTCCGTCGATTTGAATTTCATAGGCCGCTCCGCCGAAGCCGTGAAACACTCGGGCGGTGAAATGCAGCAGGTGATAGATGATGAAGGTCAGAATGGTCAGACCGCTCCAGATCATCGTGCGGGATGATTTGCTGGAAACCTGTGAGGCCACCTTGCCGTAGCCGTCCACACGAGCTGCACGGTTTTGTTTCGTGAGGTGAATGGTGGCGATCACGTGCACCACGACGGCGGCAAGCAATCCAAGGCGGGCGATCCACACGCCGCCCCCATGCAGGGCGGTTTGCAGCAGGTGGCCATATTCATTGATGGCATCCGGCCCGGCAAAGATCAGCAGGTTGCCGATCATGTGGCCGAGGACAAAGATCACCAAGGCTGCGCCGGTCAGGGCGACGAGGATCTTTTTGCCGATGGAAGAAGAGTAGAAGCGGGAAAGGGAGTCAAAAACAGCGCTCATGAGTGGGATAAGGCCACTTTGGCAATACGTCACACGCCCGCAAGCGACACCTGTACTTTTTCGTGTTTATCATATTGCGGATGAATCGCATCTGCCCCTGAGACGCGGTCTTCGGCGCCTGCCAAACTCATCAAGACCACTTTTCGAGCCCTGAACTGTCCCGGTTCCCTGTTCAATGATGGTGGTAGGGGCCGCCACGGTAACTCGGGTGATGTGGCGGTCCGCCATACGGCCCCGGGTAGGGGCGCCGGTAGTAGTTAGGCTGATTGTGGTAGGTCGGCCGGTTGTAGTTGTGCCGATTGGCCAGACTATAACCGAGCAGGCCCACAGCGGCGGCTCCTAGAATGGCAGCTTCCGGTTCAACCACCTGACGCGGGCGGCCGTAGGCGTCGTAGGCGGTGGTGCAACCCGCACCGAGTGATAGGATGAGTCCAGCAAAAACGAGTCTTTGAAGTTTTGTTCTCATGATTGTTTGCAACCTCGATCTTGGTTGATCAGGGTTCTCCACATCGGTTGCGAAATCACTGTTGCCTATTGTTTTGCCGAATCGGACTGAGCTCGGCAGGCCTCAGACGCCTGGTAATTCCCCGGCGTGGGAAATGTCCCGGTGCTTTTTCGCGTTGATCTCCCTCCGACCTCAGCCACTCTCCGCGCACCATGCTCCGCTCCACCCTCTTCCTGCTTGTTTTCTCAGCACTC
>CANJVS010000201.1 GCA_947477755.1 Verrucomicrobiaceae bacterium
AGCACCGAGTTTGCCGGTGTTTTCGATGAAGGCCACGCGGCCATCTTCGTCACCGCAGATGAGGTCGAAGTCTCCGTCCCTGTCCCAGTCGAAGGCGATGGGGTCGATCATCTCCAGATCCATGTGCAGATGCTTGCCTTCAGGATCAAGCACGCGGCGACCTTTGGCATACTGCGGATCGGTGCGCGTGCCGGTGTTTTCAAAGTAGGTGAACTTGTCGAGAAACTCACCACAGAGCAGGTCGAGATCACCATCTTTGTCGAAATCCTCAAAGTTAGGCGAGGGACAGCCATAGGTGTCCACGGGCAGGACGCGGAACTCTTTGTCGTACTTCGGTTCGTCGTCCGTGCCAAGGTTGCGGAAGATGAAGACGAAGCCATGCAGCGGGCCGTTTTGCCACTCGCCTTGTTCATTCCAGGCATCGTCCCAGCCATAGTAACTCCAGTCTTCGATGGCGTTCACGAGATCGGTTTTGTCATCGCCATCGTAGTCCACATAGCGCCACTGATTGTGGCGCACCTTGGGGCCTTTGGGCTGTTTGCCCTTTGGTTTGTACCATTTGGGATCGACGGGCAGTTTCACTTTTTCATCGATCCCGGTTTTGATGAAGTTGGGATACTCCGCACCGGGTGTCAGTACGCGCATTTTGCTGTTCACGTAGCTCGGCATGACATAGGGCGTGGTCTTGCTGATGAATTTGCCCGGCTTGAACACCGGCATCTTGTTTTTTGCCGTGTCACCGCTGGTGTTCTCGAAGAGGTAGACACCGTTGTGAGGCTTGTCCGGGCAGGAAATCATGAGATCGAAATCGCCGTCGCCATCCGCATCACACGGCACCGGCCAGGCCCACAGGCCGACCTCCAAATCAACGACCAGACCGGGGTGATTGTAGGTGATGGGCTGCAATCCCTCAGCTGCGAACAGTTGAGCGCCGAGGAGGCCAAGGAGTGGGAGAAATTTCATGGGGTGCAAGAGAACGGGTGGTCAGTCGGACATCATGCCGCCTTTGATCGAGGACAATCTCACGCACTTGAACATTTTTGGCGGTCGCATGACGATGCTTGATCTGGCCCATGGCGATCGAAGGCCGCGAAGCTGTCGCGTGGCGCCCGGTGCCACACGTGAACAGTGCTGAACGCCAGCCATTCGAAGCATCATCATGACAAAGGGTGTGATTTGGCTGCCACAAAGCCGGGAGTCCAGAATGGCGGCGGTAAACAATCCACCACGCCATGTCCACCATCACCGATTCTTCTTGCGACCGCACCCTCCCCGATGCGCATGCCACATTGGCCGCGCCTTCGCCCGACACGATTGAGGCTCCTGCTGCAGATTCAAAGGATCGCCGAAAAACGCATTGGCTGGTCCTGCTGCTCATCGTCATGGCGGCGTTTGGAATTTATCTGCCCGCGCTGCACCATGGGGTGGTGCTGGATGACCGGCAGTATTTAATGGAAAATGCACTGCTGAGAACTTCAGACAGTTTTTTGTATCCGCTTAATTTCATTGAGTTTGTTAGAAATGCGCAGCGTATCGGTCTTGATCCTGACATCGCCCTGAATTTTATCATGCGTCCGGTGACTTATGCCACCTTCTACTGGAACCGGCTCGCTGGCGGCACGGACCCTGCAGGCTACCGGATGGTGAACACGCTGATCCACGCAGTGAATGGTTGCCTGATCTTTGTCATTCTCTCGCTGCTGATCCGGCGTGGTCAAAAGACCACTTCAGCAGGTTCTTTTTTGCTCCGGCCGCAGCCGCACTGCTATTCACGGTGCATCCGCTGGCCACTGAATCAGTGACTTATGTCGTCCAGAGATTCGAGTCTTTGTCCACGATGTTTTATCTGGCGGCGATAGCGCTTTTTTTGGGCGGGCATTTATCCGCAGGCCTTTGGAGCGGGTGGCTGATGCGCGCTCTTGTCCCGCTCGCGGTGCTTGCTGCAATGCTTTCAAAGGAGATAGGCGCCACGGCCCCGGTGATGATCCTTCTGATGGACATCATCTGTCTTGGAACGTCCTGGAAAAGAGCGCTGCAAAGATGTCTGCCAGTGCTGGTGCTGCTTCCTGTGGTTCCGGCCTTGCTCATGGTCACGTCGTGGGTGCAGACAGGAGATGGCAGTCTTTGGCGGGTGATCAACATCACGAACATTGGCTTGATCCAGTTTTCTCCAATCGAGTACGCGGTGACCCAGACTGGTGTCTGCCTGCGTTACCTGCAGATGCTGATCGTGCCTGTGAATCAGAACTTCGATCCTGAGTTTCCGCTGATCACTTCCATTCAGGATATCAGGTTCATTCTGGCCTTCCATGGCATCCTTGCATTGCTTTACATTGGCTGGTATTGGCACCGTCGGCTGGCGGCTCAAATGGGCAGCCTGGGCTTCTTTGGCATCCTGTGGTTTTTCATCACCCTGACTCCCTCTTCGAGCCTGATTCCGCTTCCCGACTTGATGGCGGAGCACCGGTCATACCTGCCTTCGGTTGGTGTGTTCTTTTTGTTCGCGGCACTCCTGAACAGCTTCAGGGAGGCATGGGCTCCCATGGCTGCGAAAAATCGGGCACTTTGGATGGTTACGGCTGTTTGGGTGATTGCACTCGGCGGTGCGACACTGGCCCGCAATGAAGTGCTGCGTGATGACGAGACCATCTACCGGGATGTCATCGCCAAATGTCCGCAGCGCGCCCGCGCATGGAATGGGCTGGCCACGGCCCTGGTGATGAAAGGCGGGCAAAACACGGAGGAGGTCATTTCCTGCTTGGAAAAGTCGGTATCCCTGAGCCCCAATTTTGCGATGGCGAGAGAAAATCTGGCCATCATGCTGGTCAACTATCGACAGTATGAAAAGTCGTTGAAGGAGAGCGAGGCGCTACTTCTCGAGTCTCCGGACAACATCCGGATGCTCCACCACCAAGGCGTGGCACTCTATCATCTGAATCGTCTGCCGCAGGCAACGGATGCTTTTCTCAAGGCGGTTCAGGTGTCTCCGCATTTCAGGGATTCAAATCTTTGTCTGGGGGCCATTTTTGCCCACACGAAAAACTATCGGAGAGCGCGACATCACTATCAGGCGGCGATGGCTACGGGCCCATTGCCCCAGGTGCACCTGGCGATTTTATCGGCCATGCCTAACCAACAAGACACCTACACGGACAACGCAGGCGGGAACTCAGCCGATGCACTGACCAGGTCGATCCTCGGGGCGCAGAGCTATTGACCACTCCCCCCAGAGCGCATCACAGCTTTCTGAGCGTCAGATTGCGAAAGGCAACAGGCCCGTGATCGCCCTGGATCTTCAGTGGGCCGAGAGGCTTCTCATCATTGAATGCGGCGGAACGTGTTGGAGCGTTTACTTCGACATTTTCGTGCACGAGCTGGCCGTTGTGGAGTACTTTGATGAACCTGGCATTTTCTGTCTTCGCGCCACTGGCATCAAAGCGCGGCGCGCGGAACGTGATGTCAAAACTCTGCCACACGCCGGGAGCTTTGCTGGCATTCACTGCAGGTGGTTTGCCGGTGAAGGCGGGCGCTGGCAGGTGGCTCTGATACAAGCCGCCGCAGTCGGTGAATTTGAGTTCCTTTTTGCCAAAGCTGTCGAGGATCTGCACCTCGTAGCGGCCCATGAGATAAACGCCGGAATTGGAGCCCTGTGGCACGCAGAATTCCACGTGCAGTTCGCAGCCACCATGCTCGGCCAGGCTGAACAGATCACTCGTTTTGCCGGCGGCACTGTTCACGAAGATGCCGGTGCCTGGCGAGAGCTGAAAGGCCTTCGCGTTTGCCGGGTCCAGCGTGAGGCTCTGCGCGCTTTGCCAGGTGCCGAACGGCTTTTTGAATCCGCTGAGCTCAGGGCCGGTGAAGAGCGTGATGGTTTCAGGGAGAGCGGGGATCGGTGTCACGTCGATTTCGGTGGCAATGCCGCGCAGGTGCCGGGCGGTGAACTGCTCGCCGCGCTTTTTGACTTCGGGATGACTCACGGAGCCATGGCCGCCTCCAGTGATCGGCACGAGCAGCGATGGCACGCCAGCTTTTTTCAGGGCGGCGTGAATCGCCTCCGCATGAAGAAAAGCGACACGCTGATCTGTCGTGCCATGGAAGGTGATGAATGGCGGATCATCCGCGCTCACATAGGTCAGCGGTGATGCTGCAACGGCGGCATCGTGCTGCTCCTCATAGTTGCCGCCGAGCAGACCGATGACGGCGTCGTCTTGGATGATTGGGTTGCCTGTCTTGTCGAACATGAGGGCCTTGGTAAAATCTTCCGGGCCGCAGAGATTGACCACGCCGGCCACGCGGCTGCTCAGGCTGGTGAAGGGACCGATCCGGCCTTCGAGCGCCTTCACACCGCCGCTGGTGCCGAGCAGTGAGGAGAGATGCCCGCCGGCAGAGCTGCCCCAAACCGCGATCCGGTCAGCATCGAGATTCAGCTCCTGTGCGTGACCACGAATCCAGCGGATGGCGGCCTTGCAATCATAGATCTGCTCGGGCCAGTGCGCCTCTTTGGTGAGTCGATAACCGACAGTTACCGCCGCGTAGTCTCCCGTGCGCGCCAGTTGAATCGCTGCGGCTGCGTAGCCAAGCCGATCACCATTCACCCAGCCACCGCCGTGAATGAAAGCCACGACCGGCAGAGGTTTGCTGCTGTTGCGTTTTCCTGGCAGATAAAGATCGACCCTCTGCTTTGGATTGTCGTTGTCCGCATAGGATTGGTCGAGGCGCAGCTCGATCTGATTCTGCGCCGCGATCGCCAGCACTTTTTGTTTCGATTCGCTGAGTTCAGCGGCAAAAACGGTCGAGTTGAGAATGAGAAATGGGAGGAGATGTTTCATGGTGGCGTGGGTTTTCAGGCGTTATCAGGCGACCTCAAAGCGTCGGACTTGAATCGAGTTCTTGCCGCTTTTCTGCGAGGGTCTGGGCTCCGGCTGTGCATAGTCGTTCAGGTCGACACTGCGGGCGCGGAGTTCGTAATGTCCGGGCTTCAGGTCTTTGAGAACGGCCATGTAGGAGCACATACCGTAACGCGGCGGCCAGGAGTTCGGTCTGCCGGAGGCCTGGTTGAAGCCGAGCACGTTTTGCGGGCTCACTCCCGCAGGCAGGATCGAGTTCCAGTCAGGCTGTGCTTCGAGTTCGCACGGCGTCCACGGACCGCGCAGCAATTCGGGCGCGTCATCGGCGAGCTTCGCAGGTTTGCCCTCGACCCGGCGCAGCCAATATTCCACGCGTTTGACACCGGAGAGGCCGCTGATGACCTGGCCGGTGAGGAAGACTGGTTCTCCTCTTTTGATCTTGTCCGGCCCGGTGTCGACATACGCCGCAGTTTTCAGAAAGGAGTCGGGATCATTGTTGCCACTGGCATAGGTGTCGTTGTTGCGCGCATCATTGGTGACAAAGATGTGCTGCAGCCACTTGATGGATTTATAGCCATGCGACCAGGGTACGATCATGCGCACAGGCCCGCCGCGTTCGGGTGAGAGGGGCTTGCCATTGAGCCGGTAGGCGAGAAACACCGGCAGATCGCCCGGCGCGGTTTCCATGCACTGCGTGTAGCTCACGGAAGATTTGAAAATCTGTTTCGGGTCGTTGTTGTGATAGCCCCAGAAGTAG
>CANJVS010000202.1 GCA_947477755.1 Verrucomicrobiaceae bacterium
GATCCAGCGGCGGATTTCCGATTCGCCCGAGCTGGCCCCGCCGGTGAAGAGCGGCGAGCCATTGAGAATGATGCCGATGTAGCTCTGGGATTCCTCCGGGTCATTCATCCGGGCGATGAGGTGCTGCAAGAAGAGCATCTGCCCATCCGACTTGCGCGGCAGACCGGCCCTGAAGCGGCCATCAAAGCCCCGCGCAGCCTCGGCGGTGACGGCGTCGAAGTCCTTGCTCCACTCGTAGCCGTACGGCGGATTGACGAACTGGAGGTCGAAGCGCATCTCCGACAACTGGTCGTTGGAGAGGGTGCTGCCGAGCTTGATGTTCTCCGCGTCCTTGCCCTCGGGCTCCAGGATGAGCATATCGGCGCGGGCGATGGCCCAGGTGAAAGGGTTCAGCTCCTGCCCGTAGAGGAAGACCTTGGCCTGGGGATTGATCTGAAGGATGTGATCCTTGGTGATGGAGAGGATGCCGCCGGTGCCGCATCCGCAGTCATTGACGGTGCGGGTCACGCCCTCGGTGCCTGCCAGCTCGGTATCGAGCATGAGCACGAGATCGACCATCAGGCGGATGCCGTCGCGCGGCGTGAAGTGCTCGCCGGGGTTTTCGTTGAGGGCTTCGTTGAATTTGCGGAGCAGGTGCTCGAAGACGTAGCCCATCTCGTGGTTGGACATGGAGGCGGGGCGCAGGTCCACCTTGCTCTTCTCGTTGAAGCGCTCCATGAGCAGATAGAGCAGATTCACCCGGCTAAGGTCGCGGATGGTGTCGTCGAAGTTGAAGGCGGCGAAAATCTCGCGGACATTGGGCGAGAAGCCCATGATATACTGCCGAAGGTTCAGGGCGAGATTGGCATCGTCGTGCAGCAGGCTCTCGTAATTGAACTTGGATGTGTTGTAGAAGGAATAATGGGCCGCACGGCAAAGCTGCCCGTGGCGGTTCTCCAGCCCTTTCTCCTTCAGGGTGTGCTCGGTCTCCAGCACTTTGGCCTTGGTCTTCTCCAGCGCGTAATCGAGACGGCGCAGCACCGTGAAGGGCAGGATGATCTTCTGAAACTCGCTTTTCTTGAAAGCACCGTTGAGCAGGTCGGCAATCGCCCAGACGAAGCTGACGACGTTGTTGAATTTGGCGGGTTCGTTCATGGGAGTAGGCGGCAGTTAGAAAGCGGGTTGGGAAATGGATTGAGATGTCGCGGCGGAAGGTGTCGGCGTGCTCGGGGCCGAAGTCGGCCTCGATGCAGATAGTGGCGGTGGATTGCGGCGTGCCTGAGTCAGGCTTGCTGGATACTTTGCGTGCCATGTGGGGAATTCCCTGATGTAAGCGGGGGATGACTCCGAGGGCAAGGAATGCCGTCAATTCCTTCCTGAAACCTGACGATCGCCGTCAGTAGCTCGCTGCTGCCACACCACCATCCGATGGTGAATGTCGTGATAGGCGGAGAGTTTGGGGCGCTGGGTGGAACTGGCGGCGATAGCGCTTTTAAAATTGCCGTAGTCTATGCTGGTGGTAATGGCGCTCACGAACCGGGGCAGATCCGCCGCAGGACAAAGGATGCGCCACGGATAATCGGAGCCTGCAAAGGAGGCGATGGGCGTGCCGGTGCTAGCAGCCTGGGCGAGCTGATCGAGATCCTCACGGCAGCGGGCGCGAATATGAAAGGTGTCCGGTTCTTTGCGGACGATGGAGAAGAATCCGAGTTGGGTGCAGAGCCACATGAGAGGGAAGGTGTTGTGCCATTCTGCCGGGGCTCAGTAGCGCCCCTTACAGATGCCAAGCTTCTGCAGGTCGTCGCGACCGAGTAGGTAGTCCTCGGCGAGGTTGAGATGATCTCCGATAAATTGCAGTTCCCCGGCCTCAGCTTCATGATGTTCCCGGCGTTCGCGCAACTGTCGCTTGGGGTCACCTCCAGTATAGTTCATGCCTTCGATTTCGTTGGCCTCCATGCTGGCAGCTTGGTCAGCGTAAACTTTGGCTCGCTGGCTGTGATGCTCAACGCGTTCAAGACAGAGTGCGCGTAGTTCTGCGCCTTTGACGGTTACTTTAAGTCCTTCGGTCATGGTGGATGGTGTCTGGTGGCTTGAGGTTCGGATGGCTGAGAAAAGGTTTCTGTTGCCGGAATCTCTACATCATAGACCAGGGGGTCGGACATTTGCGGGGCGACAGGCAAACTTTCTTCGGTATTTCTTTGCTAACATGTCCAAAGCATCCTCTTGGGTCTGCCCAAAACCTCAAATATCGAAAACGCATGATCGATCACGACACCGTAAATGAGGCCATCGCCAGATTGGCCGCCATGAATAACCTCTCCCTGGAGGATGCTTCTAGCATCTTCTGGGAAATCGGCGACCTCCCGATGACCGACGAGGAGGGGCGGACCTTTGTCACCTTGGAGGATGGTCGGAGCTTTGTCATCGTCAGGCCATGAGTATCTCCGAGTGAAGAGCCGGGGATACTGACCAATGTAGCCACTTACACTGATCAGATGCTAGGCTAACAGGCCTTCCCTTTAGGCACATAGTATCCGCTCACTCCGCCTCCACTGAATCGGATTCCCGAAATCCGTGCGACATCTCTTTTGGCGCTGGCCTCAGACATATCGAATTGCTTCTCGTAGTCCTGCCGCTTCATCTTTTTTCCTGAAAGCACTTGGTCACGAAACCATGCCTGTCGTTCTGCCAGCGGCGGGCGGCGGTGCTCTTCCGGAGCTGGGATAATCGTCATGCCATCCTTCCAGGTGATGCCTGGCGAAAGACTGTAGCCTTTATCGCTGTTGTGGATCAGGCTGTCAGCCTCCACGCGCAGATTCTTCTTTGCCATGGCCTTGCGAAAGCTGGCACGCAGACTCTTGATCGTCTCGCTCACTGCTTCATCTCCGCGTTCGAGACTCAACGCTTTGGCTAGTGCCTTACCGCTCATGGCGACCCTGGCACCGTGCGGCGTCTTGGCCGCGAGAGCTTTAAGAATGCGGTAACCCGTGGCATTGGATCGCACGATCCTGACGTCCAATAACTCAGCCGCCTCTTCGGTGAAGGTCAACTCACCTCCTCTGAATGGCTGCATGCTGTCACTTGTAGTCTCCTTGTCCTGCCTCTTGGCGGCATGCTTCTGCAGCGCCTCATTGATGGATTCCTCCAGCCGATCATCGAAGGGCTTGTTGAGAAAATCCACGGCACCGAGTTTCATCAGCTTCACTGCAAGAGCCGGCGAATCTTTGCCATGAGCCGTGATGACAAGCACAGGTGCGTTGCCGTTGCGTGGGTCCTTGCGGAGATTGCGAAGAGTGTTCTCCCCCATGCTCTTGGCTGGCACACGCCCATAGCGGATGGGGATTTCAAGATCGAGCAGCACATAGGCAAATGTATGCAGTTTGAACATCTCCTCGGCTTCTGCCTGCGATCCAACGGCAGTGCATTCATGCCCAAATGACTCAAGCCTCTCTTTAAGGAGATCGCGAATTTCAGGATCGTCGTCGATGACTAGGGCGTGGGGTTTCATGGTTCTGAATGGTCCAGCGGAAGCGTGATGGTGATGGTGGTGCCGACGGTCTCTTCACTTTCAATTTTCAAGCTGCCGCCGTGGTCATTGATTTTGCTATGAGCCATGGGCAGACCAATGCCTGTGCCGTAGTAGCGCTTTGAGGTTCGGCCGGGCACCATCTGCCGCAGTTGATTTAACTCCTCGGCACCCAGGCCTGACCCACCGTCACTGATCGAGATGGAAAGCTGCTCGCCAAGAATGGCAGCCATCACATTCACATGCCCATCAGTGAATGTTCCAGGGTTGGTCATGTGCGCCTCAAAAGCATTTTTGATCAGATTGCGCAGTGCGAGAACAATCGACATGCGAGACATGGGAGCAGACAGGCTGGCGGGCACATCCACACGCAGCTTGATCATGGAGACATCGAAATCGCAGGCTTTGAAGTGGTCAACCACCAAGGCCAGAGCTTCACCGACCACATCGGCGATGCGCTCGCTGCGGCGCTCTCCAGGCGTGACTTGGGTGAACGCCTTCATGTCGTCCATCAGGCGTTCGACGAACTGGAAAGACTGCCGAAGTTTGGGGCCAAGTCTCTGCGCAGCATTAACACCATGACCATTGTCGCAGTCCTTCAGCAACAGTTCCACGTTGCCCTTCATGCTAGTGATGAAGGTGCGGATCTCATGCACCGAAGTTCCGACCATCACCTCAAAGAGGTTTTGTGCATGCTGATGAACCATGGCCGCCCCTTTGCTGCCAAGCAGTGCTTCAAGGTTGGATAGATCAGCATCACTCTTGCTCGTCTTGCGGCGTTTTGAAGGACCTCCATCGGTGCACTTTTTCCGCTCCAAAGCGCGCTCTGCGGCACTGCGAACAAAGGCATTATGATCCATGCCCAGTTTTGCCGCCGCCTTGTGGAAATGATGTTCAGGCAACCAATGCACCATGTCCGCGATGGCCTTGCGAACCTCCATGCGAGGATCGTCCAGTAGTAGGTCTATCAAGTCCAGCCTGTGGACATGGGCACTTGGCGCAGACTGCTTGATGGACTCGATGCAGGCCTGCGCGAGTTCTCGACGCTCTGTCCAAGGCATCGTGTTAAAATTCTCCCTCAGGGTCTCAAGGGCCTGGTTGAAGTCGGGTGCGTTCATGGAGTCAGTTTATAGCGATTGCCACGCTGGCGGAAAGCATCTGCACCACCTTCAAGCAGGTTGACGATAGGTTTTTCGCAGTGATCAACCGTGCCGGACATGGCGCTTCGACCATGCTCTCCGTCACTTTCCATGACAATGACCATGTCAGCATCGCCAAGAACGGGGATATTTGGATTGTGCGTGACGAAGATGAGTTGTCGCACCTTCTTCACGCGCTGAATGCTGCGCACAATCGTCTCAAAAACGAAGCGGTTATCAAGATTGTCTTCGGGCTGGTCAATCAGGAGCGGGTTCACGCTCTCCATGAGCAGGATGGGCAGGATGGTGGTGCATTTCTGGCCGGTGGAGAGGCAGACGGAATCCTTGTAGCCAGCCCCATCCTTGAGTTCAATCGTGGGAGCATCATCCAAGTCAACGGTCTCCAATAGGGCGAGGTTTTCAAGGCCGCCGAAGACTGTGATCACGCGCTTGGCCTGATTGCTGTTGAGTTCGGCATCAACCATCAAGGTCGTTTCATCCGAATTACGGACGAGGTCCGCCAAAGTTGATGGCGGGATGCGTGTGGCCAGACGTTGCGCCACGATACCCTGCTGAACACCCTGCCCACGCAATTTCTCTTCGATGAGTTTCTGGTATGATTCCGTTTCGCCGTCCTGGGTGATCGTAACTCGAATGGTCGGCCCGAGCTCACTGGTCAACTTTTCGGCAATTTGAGCACGCACCGCAAACCTCTCGTTACGAAGATCTGCCAGTTGATCGAGAAGCTTGGCACGCTCAGTGCCAAGTTGGCCAAGCTTATCCAACGCCTGCGCCGACTGCTGCTTCATCTCCTCAAGTTGATTTCGGCGGCGCTCAAGGGTCACTCGTTCAGCCGACTGCGCCTGGTGCTCCTTATGCTTTTCGATCAACGTGCGGAACTCGATGTCTTGAACGGCGTGTGTCTCCCGCAGTTCCTGCTCACGTTGCCC
>CANJVS010000203.1 GCA_947477755.1 Verrucomicrobiaceae bacterium
GAGCTGCTGGTTGTCTTCAGCGGCGACCGTGCCGGAGAGGGTGCGGCCATCGCGAGTGGTGACGATGACGAGTTGATAGCTCTCCTGCATGACCTCGCTGGGGTTGATGATCTGGGCGAGGATGTAGTCAAGGTTGGCGCGATTGGAGCCGGTGAGATCGGGACCAACAATGCCGCCTGCGCCGTAGAGCATGTGGCAGGCGATGCAGGTGCGCTCGAAGATGGCGCGACCATGGCCGGTGTTGGCTTTGGCAAGCACGGCATCGGTGAGCATGGCTTTATACTTCGCCATCTCGGCCTGCTTATCGCTGGCTAGCTGCGTGATGGGACCCCAAAACTCGACGAAAGAGGGTCCGAGCACGCGGTAGAGTTGGCGAGCGTCAAAGGCGGTGACATCGGTCTTCGGAATGGTCTTCTTCTTCAGCTCAGCGACCAAGGCCTGCGCGGTGCTGCGGCGGGCGGAGAGCGTGATGACGACCTCGGCTTTCTCGGCAGCGGAAAGCTTGGCGTAACGATGGATCAAGGTCGGCGCGATCTGTGGTGCGTCGAACGAAGCCAGCGCGCGGATGGCATCGCGGCGAACGGCGGGTTCATCGAGCAGGGACAGCACCACGGGCAGTGCAGCGGCATAGGCATCGCGGGCAAAGGCGGCCAGGATCTGTCGGCGACGCTCAATGGGTGCAGCCTTGTCCTTGAGAACGGCGAGCTGGGCTGCGGCGGCTTTGGCATCGCCGAAGAGTTGACCGATCTGCGCAGTGAAGTCGGTTAGCTTGGCATCCTTCGTGGCATCGAGCGCGGCAAAGGCTTCGTCCCAGTTCTTCGGCTTCGTGACCACATTGCGGCCCAGTGATTTGAGCCCATCACGCACGCCTTCCAGAAGTTGGAGACGCAGGGCGAGATCGGTGTTGCTCAGCAGTGTGGCGGCTATCGGCTCAAGCTGTTTGGCGGCGATGGCGCGGCGGGCGATGTATGGCGCGAGCAGCGGGATCTTGCTATGCGTGGCGAGTGCCATCGCACGTGTAGCATCGGCTTCGACCATCGGCTCGATGCCAAACCAAAGCATCTTCGGCAAGTTATGATCCGCCGCGTCCTCTGCATGAGCGACGAGGTTCTGCGCAATGGGCCAGCGCTCCGCCACGTTCATGCGCTGAAGCGCCGCAGCGAGATAGAGACGCACGATGGGTGAGCTGTCCTTCTCAGCCATCGCAGTGAGCTTTGCCAGGGCCGCCGGGCTGTAAGCGCGATCTTCGCCAAGCAACTGAATGGCCCAACCGCGAATATATGGCTCGGCATGATCGAGCAGCGGCTGCAAGCGATCCGCGGGGAGATTTTGCGTGACGTGCAGAGCCCACAGGGAGCGGAGTTGATGCGCGGAGGTCTTGGATTGGGCGAAGAGTTCCCACAGCTTCGCTGGCACTGCGGCATTGAGTTGACCCGCAGCAGCACGTTGCTGGAGCAGCACGCGAGCACGACGACTATACCAGTCATTGCGATGCGTCAGCAGGCCGACGAGTTCGAGATCGGACTGCGCGGCGAGATTGATGCCGGACTTCCCTGGCAGGCCCTTCGGCGCGAGGCGGTAGATGCGGCCGGTGTCTTTGTCGTGCGTGGCATTGCCGCAGATCTCGGTGTCATGCCAGTCAAGCACATAGGCCGCGCCATCGGGGCCAATTTCCATGCTGAAACCCACCCAGGCATTGTCATTGGCGAAGAGCGGTTCATTGCCATGATGACCGATGAAGCCCGAGCCACTCGGCTTCAGGATGTCCGTAATCACATCATGCTCGTGA
The DNA here is from genome assembly GCA_947477755.1 of Verrucomicrobiaceae bacterium. GTDB lineage: Bacteria > Verrucomicrobiota > Verrucomicrobiia > Verrucomicrobiales > Verrucomicrobiaceae > Prosthecobacter. The sequence continues at coordinate 1,790 of CANJVS010000203.1, forward strand.
AGGTTCGCCATGAGGATGCGGTCGCGGTATTCCTTCGGGAACTCATCGGCGAGATAGACACGAGCGCCGCCATGCGCGGAGCGATGACGATGATCGGCGATGGTCTTGATGTCATCGAAAACGTAAGGATTGATGTGGCTACCGCCCTGACGGTGATAGATGCCACCGGGGATGACATGCCATAGATGCGGGATCACGCAGGCTGTGATGAAGATCTGGCCGTGGTCATCGAAGTCCATTCCCCACGGATTGCTGAAGCCGTGCGCGACGACTTCGAAGCGATCCTTCGTGGGATGATACCGCCAAACACCACCGTCGATGTATTGGCCATCTTTGACCGGCATCTCGACGGGGAACGGATCGCCCTTGCGCAAGATTTTGCCGCCATCGGCAGGCTTGCCCACCGTCGAGCGTGTAGCAAAGCCCTGGCAACCATAGAGCCAGCCATCAGGTCCCCAATTGAAGCTGTTTAAGGTCTCGTGGCGATCCTGAATCCCCCATCCGGTGAGGCGAACTTCGAAGGCTCCGTCGGCTTTGTCATCGTGATCCTTGTCGGGCACGAAGAGCAGATTGGGTGGCGCGCCGAGCCAGAGTCCGTCGAACCCGACCGCAATGGCGGCGGGAAAGGGAATGCCTTCGAGGAAGACTTGCCGCGTGTCGAACTTCCCGTCGCCATTCGTGTCTTCGAGAATCAGGATGCGGCTGTTGCCATCGGCAGAGAAGCCTGCGCTGCGTGTCTCATAGTCACGGTTTTCCGCGACCCAGAGCCGCCCGCGATCATCCCAGCAGAACGCCATCGGCTGTGTGATCATCGGCTCCACCGCAGCGAGCTTCGCCTCGAAACCTTCAGGCACGGTCATCTTTGCGACGGCTTGTTCGCCAGTGAGAAACCCAGCGGCTTTGCCTTCCGCTTTTGCGATGCCCCACATCACTGCATCCGAACCCTGACCGGTGTAGGCCTTCCACGCATCTGTGACGGCCACATCGTTGAGCTTGCCCGTATAGACGAAGAACTGATGTCGAATCGTCTCGGACTTGCCCTTGGCAATCTTCCAATCGCCCGTAATCGCGCGACAAGGCCCCACGCCCATCTGCCCATCCACACGCCAATGCTGCGGGTAACCTGCGTTCTTCGGATGATCAAAAATCGCGATGTGCGCTTGGTCCTCGCGGCCATCCAGTTTCAAGCCGACATCCACCCAGATCGAGCGCTGTGCCGTAGCTCGCTCATTGCTCTGACGCACGCTGTTCATCACGCCGCCTTCCATGCCAGGTTTCCACGGCATGCGCAGAAAGAGTCCGCCGTAAGGCTGCTTTGCCATGGTCAAGTCCACGAGCCCTTCACCCTTCCATTCAAGATCCAGCAGGTAACGACCATCGCTATCGCGCATCGTCCACACCTGCGTCTCGTTCATCACCGGCTTGCCCTCGGCATCGAGCAGTTGATAGACCGTCGTCCATTTCACCACCCCGCCTTTCGGCACGAGCACCGCGCTCGAAACCTTGCGCCAGAAGCCCGCGCCAGGGTTGTGAAAATAGTCACGCCCATTCACCTGCTTCAGCCCCCAGTAGAGACCCGTCTGATGCTTGTGATGCCCTGGGCTATACTCCGTCAGCAGGCCCTTGCCATCCGGTGCCACAATCGGATGAAGGTAAGGCCGAAAATCCGGCCGCACATTCTGCGTGAGGATTGCCTCTTTGTCATTCTCGCGATAGACCGAGATCGTGTTCGTCGCATCATCCTGACGCAGCGTGAGCACCGTATTGTGGGCTGATGCCACCGTGCAGGCGAGAAGGCAAAGAGTGAGGAAGGAGAAGAAATGGCGGATTTTCATACAGTTAATAAAACGCCTTTCAATTCGAAAATACACGGCCTAGTTCTGCCAAAAGTTGTTAAAATCCTGCCATGTCTCCCAAGTCCATCCAGAGCGCCTTTTTCGCCAGCATGACCGATCCACAGGCATTCCGGCTCATGTTTGATCAGCAGCCCAACGTGTTCTTCTTTGTGAAGGATCGCGAGAGCCGCCTCATCGCCGCCAGCGAACCGATGTGGACCCGATTGGGCCTCGAAGGTGAAGCCGATGTCATTGGCCGACTCGACGAAGACTTCTATCCCGAGCAAGCCGCGAAGGCCTACCGAGCCGATGACGCGCTCGTCTTCCGCACGGGCAAACCGTTGATCAATCGCCTCGAAGTCTGGTATGACGAGCAGCGCACGCTGACTTGGTTTCTCACCACCAAGGTCCCATTGCGAGGCAAGAACGGCAAAATCATCGGCCTCATGGGCCTCACCCGCCGTGACGAAGGTCGCAGCCGTCATCAGCCCAGCAGCGAAGTCACCCTCATCGTCAGTCACATCCAGAAGAACACCGGTCGCATTCTCAGCACCGCCGAACTCGCCCGCGAATGCGGCCTCTCCGAGCGCACACTGTATCGCAAGATTCACCAAGCCCTCGGCGTCACGCCCTATGAACTCATGCTCCGCATCCGCATTGAGTCTGCTGCCGAAGCCCTCATCCAAACCACCGACAAAGTCATCGACATCGCCCAAGCCCACGCCTTCTGCGACCAAAGTGCCTTCACCCAACACTTCCGCAAACGCATCGGCCTAACGCCGAAGCAGTTCCGAATGCGGCATCAGGGGTAGCCTCGATCATCGCGATTTCAGTCTCCATTTGCGAATCGCTGAGCTCAATTGATCGAGCAGGCCCGTCTCGGGTTGCTAGTCTGGTGGTTCGCTCATTGCTTGGCAGATGTTGGATTCCGCTTTCTCCATCACCGCCGCATCATGAGATTCCCCATCGCCTTGGGGTCTTTGAACTCCGTGCCGCTCGGGAAAAGCATGTAGAACTCGGGGGCGTTGCCGGCCATGCGATCTCCATTTTGGGGGCCTTCCCAGGGGCTGCATTTGGTAGGCGCTCAGTCCATTCGTCTTCGTGAATGAGCGTGGTGGGTAATGGCCCGCGCGGCGACTCACGAGGCGCTGGGCGAAACGGACAAGGCGCGGGCTTGCTACGAGGCTGTCGTGGCATCAATCAACCCAGCTTCGTCGCCTCTTCGACATGCTTCAGTTGCACCTCGCAATAACTCGCCTGCATCAAGGCCGCATCCTTCGCTTCCAGCGTTGGCGCAGACGCGATCAGCGCCGCAAACGCCGCCTTCGCCTCAGGGATCTTGTTGGAGACAAAGAGCCGTAGCGCGGCTTGATAGTCCGTTGGGAAAGTGGCCGCGTGGCTGCCCGCCACGGCTGTGAGTAGGAATAGGAGATGCTTCATTTTTCAAATCGGACACGGGCCAGATAAATGGCGGTCGGGAATTCGACGTGACGGTTGGGTGGTGGATTGCCGTGTTCAACGCGATGTCGGCACCATGGAGCGCGTGAGGGAGAAGCAGCGCGGCGATGACGATGAAGAGCCAACAAAAAGATGGGCGGCAGAAAAATGGGATTGGTGCCTTCATGTTTTTGCTGGTGATCTTTTGGTGGTGAGGAGAGGTTGGTTACATGGGTTTCGGCTAGCCTCAATCCGGCGCGCGGCGAGTTGCTTCGCTGGAACGGGTGGCCGGCGGCTGCCTGACGAAGATGATCTGGTCGCAGAGTACCGAATAGGGGGCGTTGGTATCGAGGCTCCGGCGGTCGTTCGCCGCGATCTCGGCCGGCGTGGGCGGGATCGGCGGGTTGAATTTCAGGGAGACGTGGACCTCGTAGCGGTTGTCGTTGTCCGGGCTCGGCGGACGGTACAGGCGTTCGCCGAGTTCGAGCTTGGTTTCCCAACTTCCGGATAACC
>CANJVS010000204.1 GCA_947477755.1 Verrucomicrobiaceae bacterium
CGGGGAATTTGCGGATGAGGTTGGCGTTGTCACCAATGACGCGCTTGGTGATGCGCTCCATGCGATAGATGGCAGGCACTCCGTCGGTGCCGCCGATCAGGATTTCGTTGCGCAGAGGATGCCGCACCAGTGCCTGAACACCGCCTTTCAAGGCCCCCGGGGTGATGGAGGTGATGTTGTCCACGAAACGCTGCGTGGCGACCTCGGTGAGTTTCACACTCATGTCGCGGCCGCATGAGGCGATGAGCTTGCCTTCAAGGCCCCAGACCGTGTCGAGCACCCAGTCGCTGTGTCCGCCCATGAACAAAATTTCCTTGCCGGTCGCCGCTTCAAAGGCGCGCAACCCATTGTCTCCGCACCCCACGGCGATGAATTTGCCATCCGGCGACCAGCTCGCACCATAAAGGGTGTCATACGTGATGGATTTGGAGAGCTCGAGTTTCTTCTTTTCCACATCCCAAACCTGGATCTCACCCATGCGTGCCGGGCTGCCGCCAGTGACTAGGATGCGCTTGCCATCCGGCGACCATGCCAGCTTCTGGATGCGCTCAGCCAGACCTACCAGACGGGCAACGATGCTGGAGCCATCAGCTTTATGAACCAGCACTTCATGGTAGCCGGCGACAGCGATCAGCTTGCCGTCAGGCGAATACTCCAGCGAGGTGACAGCTGGTGCCGTGACATACGCAGGAGGGTGCTCCATGTCGTAGTGGGCTTTGGCAGAAGCAGGCGTGTCATCCTTGGCTCCTTCAGTCACCCAGCGCTTGATCAGTGCGACCTGAGTTTCATGCAGTGGATCACCCTTCGGCGGCATCTCGATCTTACCCTTGGCATTTGGCATGGCCACTTTGAGCAAATTCGACTCATCCGGCTTGCCTGGCACAATGGCATTCCCCTCCTCGCCTCCTGCGAGCAGTTTGGCGAAATCCGTCATGATGTAGTCACCTTTTGCCTTCGCAGGCTGATGACAGCCCGTGCAATTCGCCTGAAGGATCGGACGGATGTGTTTGTAAAACGACACCGGCTTGCCCGGATCAATCGCCTCCTCCTTTTTTGGAGCAGCCGCACGGAGCGACGATACGAGAATCACGAGGCCCGTGAGGGAGGCGAGTATCTTGGTCATGGAATGAAGAGGTGGAGGGGACAGAATCAGCACGCCAAAACGCACCAATTGCTCACTCTCTTGCGCCCACGGCCAAGCACGGCGGGATTGTCTATGCCACAGACGGGAAGGTGCTAGGAAACAAATACATGATGAGAGCTGCAGCCGCCTCGTTCACATCGCCAACATCCGCCGCCCCCAAATTCGTTCTTGCGCATTTTTAGGTTTTCTGATAATCCAATATCTTATGCACTCCTCCGCCATTCATCGCCGCAAATTCCTTGCGACCAGCGCCTCTGCGCTGATGGGATCGGCGTTCGCGGCAGATAAGATGCCGCCGCAGCCCATCGGCATACCGCTTCAGCAGGAGCCCCTGGCGTTTGATCTTCATGCTCTGGAACCCTATCTAGACGCCGCGACCCTGCGACTGCATTACCACGAGTATCACGCGCAGCACCTCCTAGAATTGAAGCAGGCGCTCAGTAGCGTGGAGCTTTCCGTAGCCAGTGTGTCATCGCTGATGCCCTGCATTCTCAGCATGCCAAGGCCGGCGGTGGAGCGGCGCTCACTCTTGCAGTTCGGTGCCATGAGCCGGCAGGCATCGGTGAAGTCGGTGTCACAAAAACTGCCTCAAGTAGTGCAGGATTGCATCCGCCACTCAGGTGGTGCACACGTGAATCACACCGCCTTCTGGCGCTTTCTGAGCCCGCCAAAGAGCGGTCATCTGGGCCCCCAGGGCAAGGCAGCCATGCATATCGAAAAGGAGTTTGGCACCTTTCATGAATTCAAGGCGGCCTTCATGGAAGCGGCACTCAACCATGAGGGCTCAGGCTGGGCATGGCTCGTGTACCGCCCCGATGGCCGCCTGGTCATCACCACGACTTACAATGAGGACAACCCGCTCATGAAAGAATTTGTCGACTGGCGCGACCATGGCCGGTTCATTCTCGCGCTGGATCTCTGGGAGCATTCCTACTACTCCAAGTACAAGAACAACCGGAAGAAGTACATCGAAGCCTGGTGGAACGTGGTGAACTGGAATTTCGTCAGCAAAGCGCACGCCATCGTCACCGGCATTTATAGCCTGTGACAGTGGCAGGCACGTCTACTTGCGCACCTCGTTCACAAACTCCTCCATCAGATCCATCGCCTTCACGATGAGCTCCGGCGCGGTGGCGTAACAGCAGCGGACGAAACCTTCACCCGCAGCACCAAAGGCACTGCCGGGAACTACGGCGACGCTCTTTTTCTCCAGCAGACCCAGGGCAAATTCTTTGCTCGTCAGACCTGTGCTACGAATCTCCGGGAAGACGTAAAACGCGCCACCAGGATTGAAGCAATGCAGCCCCATGCCATTGAGCCTGGCGACGATGATATTACGCCGCTGCTCGTAGCTTTGACGCATCTCCTCATACGCAGAGGGGCCCATCTTCAGGGCCTCAATGCCGGCGATCTGGCTCATGATCGGTGCGCAGAGCATGCAATACTGGTGCACTTTCATCATCGCTTCACGCAGCGGCGCGGGCGCGCAGGCATAGCCGAGACGCCAGCCAGTCATGGCAAAGGCCTTGCTGAAGCCGTGCAACAGAACCGTGCGTTCCCTCATTCCTGGATACTCGACGATGCTCTTGTGCGTGCGGCCATCATAAAGCAGCTCGCAGTAGATCTCGTCAGTGAAGACAAACAAATCATGCTTCACGGCGAGCGCGGCGATCTTCTCCAGCTCCTCTGGCGGCATGATGCCACCCGTCGGATTGGTGGGGAAATTCAGCGCGATGATCTTGGTCTTCGGCGTGATGGCCTTCTCCACGTCTGCCGCCATCAGGGCAAAGTTGTTTTCCTCACGTGTCTCGACGGCCACAGGCACGCCGTACGCCATCTTGATGCTGGGATTGTAGGACACGTAGCAGGGCTCGTGATAAATCACCTCGTCCCCTGGATTCAGCACCGCGCGGAAGGCGATGTCGAGCGCCTCGGACACACCGACGGTGACGAGAATCTCCGTCTTCGGATCATAGGTGACGTGGAAAAGCTTCTCCACATACTCGCTGATAAGCACGCGCAGAGGCTCCAGACCGAGGTTGGAGGTGTAGCTCGTCTGGCCTTTTTCCAGCGAGCGGATCACCGCCTCACGAATCGGCCAGGGCGTGGATTTATCGGGCTCACCGACACCGAGCGAAATGACGTCCGAGCGGCCGATGACGAGTTCAAAAAAGTCACGAATCCCTGAGCGCGGGAGATCGCGGATCTGCGTGGAAAGCTTGTTATGGTAGTCCATGTGGTTGGGTCAAAAGAGGGTCATGACTCACGGACTCACCGGCAGCCGTTCTTCGTCCGCCGCCGAATTGACGAGGAATCCAGCCTGCTTGTAGGCCTTCAACTGGAAGTGTGTGGCGGTGGAAAGCACGCCGCCAATGGTGCTGAGTTTCACCGCGATGAAGTTGGCCACATCAAGCAAATCCTTGCCTTCAACCAGGATGGCCAGGTCATAACCGCCACTCATGAGAAAGCACTCGCGCACCTGATCAAACTTGGCGATGCGCCGTGCCAGGCGATCAAAACCGCCCTCACGCTCCGGCGTGATCTTCACTTCGACCAGCGCCGTGACTCCGCTCTGTCCGGCCTTGGCACGGTCAACCACAGCGTTGTAACCCAGAATGGTGCCATCCGCCTCTGCCACCGCGATACGGCGACGGGCTTCGTCTTCAGTGAGGCTGAGGATGCCAGCCAGCTCAGCGGTCGAGCGATTGGAGTTGATGGCGAGGAGTTGAATCAGAGGATCCATAGGAATGCCGATTTAAGCACGGTTCGTCCCGCACGCACGTTTTTGTTGTGATCACGCCAAACAGTCCTCGCGATTCTCGCTAAACTTGATTGATGACGTCTGATTCTTCGGTTTTGGAGACAATCATGAGCGACACACACTTTGATTTCATCGTGATCGGCGGCGGTAGCGCGGGTTATGCGGCGGCACGCACGGCTCATTCACTCGGGCTCCGCGTTGCGGTGGTCGATGGCGCTGCAGAGCTGGGCGGCCTATGCATCCTGCGCGGATGCATGCCGAGCAAATCACTCATCGAGTCCGCCGACCGCTATCTCGCGATCCGTCACGCCGCCGAGTTCGGCCTGAAGGCTCAGCCTCTGGGCGTGGACGTGGCCGCCATCCGTGAGCGCAAGCGCACACTCATCGCCGACTTCGCCAGCTATCGTCAGGGCCAGCTTGAGGACGGGCGCTTCGTTTTGTATCGCGGCCACGCCTCCTTTGTCTCAGTACATGAGATCGAGGTTCTGCCACGCGATGGCTCGGCTTCACTCAAACTCACCGGACGCTCGTTTTGCATCACCACAGGCTCCGTCTCAAGCGTGCCACCGATTCTAGGTCTGGCCGGGACAGGCTACTGGACAAGTGACGATGTACTGGATGCGGCAGAACTTCCGCAAAGCTTCGCAGTGCTCGGCGGCGGCGCCATCGCGCTGGAGATGGCTCATTATCTGGAGGGCATCGGCAGGGAGGTCACGCTGATCCAGCGCGGACCACAGTTTCTCACCGGTCTCGATCCCGAGTGCAGTGCTGTCATTGAAAAAGCCTACATCAGGCGCGGCATCACCTGCCACCTTGGCACGAAGCTCCATCGCGTCAGCGCTCATGGCGGACGCAAGCTCATCGAATACCAGCATGGTGATCATGAGCGCAGCGTCACGGTCGATCAGGTGCTTGTCGCCATGGGCCGCAGCCCGGCCACCGACGGACTCGAACTGCACGCCGCTCAGGTGGCTCTGTCAGGAAAAAAGATCACCGTCCTGCCTACCATGCAAACCAGCCAGGCGCACATCTTTGCCGCAGGCGATGTGTGCAGCCCGCTCGATGTCGTGCATGTCGCCATCCAGCAGGGAGAGATCGCCGCGCGCAATGCAGCCCGCCTTTTGAGAGGAGAAAGTGCGAATGAAACGATGGACTACCGCCTGCTGCTTTTCGGCGTCTTCTCACATCCACAGGTCGCCGCAGTCGGTGCCAGCGAGGGCGACCTTCAACAGCGTGACATCCCGTATGTCACCGCCAGTTATCCCTTTGCCGATCACGGCAAAAGCATGGTCATGGGCGAAACCGACGGCTTTGTGAAAATGCTCGCCCATCGCAAAACCGGGGAGATTCTCGGTGCCTCCTGCGTCGGCCCGCACGCCACGGAACTCATCCATGAAGTCGTCATCGCTATGCATCACCGAACGACGGTGCAGGACTTCATGCTCATTCCACACTACCACCCAACCTTGAGTGAGATCTGGACCTACCCTGCGGAAGAGTGCGCTGACCAGGTCACCGGCTAGTGTAGCCCGTCAAACAGACTGCAACTTATCGAGGGCCTTTCTGCCGCGGGTGACTTTTTCGAGAATGTCCGAGGCCTTGGCAGTCCAGATGAAGGGCTTGGGCTTTTCATTGTGGAGTTCCAGATAGGCAGCGATGGCTTGCTC
>CANJVS010000205.1 GCA_947477755.1 Verrucomicrobiaceae bacterium
ACCGAGTACCGCCTGCAAGCTCGCGGAGGCAAGGGGCTGAAGGGCATGGAAGCCCGGGAAGCCGCGACAAAGGAAGACAAGAACGACTTCGTGGAAACGCTCTTCAGCGCGAACATGCATGACTTCCTCTTGTTCTTCACCAACACGGGACGCGTCTATGTGGAGCGTGTTTACCAGCTTCCGGAAGCGCCGCGCACCGGCAAGGGGCGCAGCATCAAAAACGTTCTCAACCTCGGCCCTGAGGAGAAGATCAACAGTGTCCTCCGTCTCGAAGCCCAGGGGGTGGAGGATGAAGCGATGTGGAGTCCCGAGAAATTTGTGCTCTTTGCCACCAGGGATGGGACGGTGAAAAAGACCTCGCTGGACGCCTTCAAGAATTACCGCAAGGCGGGCATGAACGCGATCAACATCGAGGAAGGCAACGATCTCGTCGATGTCGTGCTCACCGACGGCAAGAGCGAAATCTGTTTTGCCACACGTGACGGCATGTGCCTGCGTTGTGAGGAGACTGACATCCGCGCCATGGGGCGTGGTGCGGCAGGTGTTCGCGGCATCCGGCTTGATGAGGGCGACTACCTCGTCGCGCTCACTGCCGTGATTCCTGACACTCAGCTGCTCGTGGTTTCCGAGAAGGGTCTCGGCAAGCGTACACCGTTTGAAGATTACCGTCTCATCAACCGGGGCGGCAAGGGCGTGAAGACCATCGACATCACCGAGAAGACCGGGAAAGTGGTGGCGGCGATGGCTGTGCACAATGATGACGAGCTCATGCTCATCACCAGCAAGGGGCAAAACGTGCGCATCCGTGTCGGGGGTGACAAAGGCATCCGCGAGACGGGTCGCGTGGCTCAGGGCGTGAAGCTCATGGACCTCAAGAAGGATGAGACCATCCAGGACGTGGCCACTGTGATTGCCGAAGAGGATGATGATGAAGAAGTGACTGAAAATCCTGCCGCAGACGAAACCGCGGAAGGTGAGACTCATCCTCCAGCCGATCCATTGACGGAAGATTGAATGGCCTGATCGCTCTTGTCGTTTGGTCCCTCTCCCCCTTGGGGAGAGGCTGGGTGAGGGGGCTTCGGCGACGTGTGGGCGAGAAGCTCACCGTTCCTCCAGCAATGTTACCACTCCTCACCCCAGCCCTCTCCTCCCGGAGGAGAGGGAGCTGGCAGACTCAAGCCAGCATCTTTGGCACCAGTTCGCCATGCACATTGGTGAGCCGCATGTCGAGGCCCTGGAACCTGACGGCCAGTTTCGTGTGATCGAATCCAAGCTGATGAAGCAGGGTGGCGTGCAGGTCATGCACATGAACCGGATCCTCGGCGACGTTGAATCCGAACTCATCGCTGGAGCCGAGCGTGAGGCCGGGTTTCATGCCACCACCCGCGAACCACATGGAGAAGGCGTTCGGGTGATGATCGCGACCGTCGTTGCCTCCCTGCACCATCGGTGTCCGCCCAAATTCGCCGCCCCAGATGACAATGGTGTCTTCCAGCAGACCGCGCTGCTTGAGGTCACGGACAAGCGCCGCGCATGGCTGGTCGGTGAGCCCGCACTGCTGTTTCAAACCTCCGGTTAGGCCGCCGTGATGATCCCAGGCTTCGTGGAACAGCTGGACAAAACGAACGCCGCTCTCAATCAGCCGCCGGGCCAGCAGGCAGTTGTTGGCAAAGGACGGCTCGCCGGGCTTGGCTCCATACATGTCGAGGATGTGTTTCGGCTCCTGGCTGATGTCCATGATTTCGGGTGCCGTTTGCTGCATCCGGTAAGCCAGCTCAAAGCTGTTGATGCGTGACGCGATTTCAGGATCACCAACGACATTCAGCCGCTCCTCATTGAGTTGCTTCAGCGTGTCCAGCGTCTGCCGCTGCGTGGCATCAGACACACCCTTGGGATTGCTCAGAAAGAGCACGGGTTCGCCACTGCTGCGAAAAGGCACGCCTTGATACACAGTCGGCAGGAAGCCGCAGCCGAAGTTGGACATGCCGCCGCTTGGTCCCTTCTGACCGCTCTGCATGACCACATAACCGGGAAGATCCTGATTCTCGGTGCCGAGACCGTACAGAGTCCAGGCCCCGAAACTCGGACGGCCAAAGATCTGCGAACCGGTGCTCATCAGGATCTGTCCCGGCGCATGATTGAAGGCATCGGTCTTCATGGAGCGCACGATGGTCATGTCATCGGCGATCCTGGCCGTGTGTGGCAGCAACTCGCTGAGTTCCGCACCACTTTGACCATGTTTGGCAAACTTGAACCTCGGGCCGAGCAGTTTGCTGTTTGGATTGATGAAGGCCGCGCGATAGCCTTTCAAAAGATCCGCCGGCGGCAGCTTGCCATCCCATTTGGCGAGTTCGGGTTTGTTGTCGAAAAGCTCCAGATGGCTCGGTGCGCCGCCCATGAAGAGGTAGATCACGCGCTTGGCCCTGGCGGCGTAGTGCGGCTTCTTTTGAGCAAGCGGGCTGAGCGGTGCGGGTGCGGCATTTGCGCGCATCAGATCCATGGCAGCCAGCGATGCCATGCCGACACCGCATTCCTTGAAGAACCAGCGTCTGGTGAGGTAACGCGCGTATTCGGTGTGCAGTTCACGGGTGAAGTTCATGACGTTATTCTTTGGTGATGGTTTCATCCAGGTTCAGCAAGACGCGGGCGATGGTGACCATCGGCGGGATGGAATCGGGCCCGGCGCTCGCACGCTGCTGACTGAGCAGGTTGAGCAGGAGTGCCGACTCTTTCGCTGTCGGGAGGCGCGACGTGCAGAGCTTGAATCCGCGGTCGATGGCCGCCTTGTCATCGCCACTGGTGCCGGTGCTCATGCGCTGAGCCAGATGTTCAGCGGCTTCCATGCTGAGTGTTTCATTCAGCGTCATGAGTGCCTGCAGCGGCGTGTTGCTCCGTGCCCGGCGGATGCAGGCAAACTCGCCATTCGGCGTGTCGAAGGTGGCGAGGAATGGATAGGGCGTGCTGCGCCGGCGGAAGACATAGACACTTCGGCGGTACTTCTGCGCACTGCTTTCGATCTTCCATGGGAAGGGCGCATAGCTCGCGGGTTTCTCAAACAAATGCTGCGGGGCAGGCGGCATCACACCACGCCCTCCGATCTCGGGATTGAGCAGGCCGCTGACGGCAAGCTGGATGTCGCGCACGACCTCGCCTTCGACCCGAAAACGCGGACCGCGTGCAAGCAGCCGGTTGTAGGGATCTTTTTCGAGCAGGGCGGGGGTGACCTGGCTGCTCTGCTGGTAGGTCTCGCTGGTGACGATGAGGCGGTGCAGGTGCTTGAGCGACCAGCCGTGATCCATGAACTCGCAGGCCAGCCAGTCGAGTAATTCAGGATGGCTAGGCTTCGCGCCCTGCGTGCCGAAGTCGTCGGCGGTCTCGACCAAGCCTGTTCCGAAGTAGGCCTGCCAGACGCGATTCACCATGGCGCGCGCAGTCGTCGGGGCATCACGCGCGACGAGCCATCTGGCGAAGGTCAGCCGTGAGCCATCTGCTTTTTTTGGAAGCGGATTCAGAATCGCTGGCACTCCGGCATTGACGCGGTCTCCGGGCTTCAGGAAATCGCCGCGTTTCAGCACCGTGGTCATGCGCGGTTCCTGTCTGGAATCCAAAACGAGGGACGTGCTGCCTTCGGGATGCTGCTGCCACAGCGCCTCGATTTCATCATTGATCGGTTTCCATTCGGCGACGGTGGTGCGGAAGGCGGTGAACTCATTTTTATTGCCATAGAGAGGATCGGCCGCGGCATTCGCCGCCGCGGTGGTGCTGATGCGGTAACGACCGAGATTCATGGTTTGAAGGTCGTCACTGTTCCAGCCGCCATGCTTCATGCTCAGGCCGATGGTGAGTTCGTCATCCGGTTTCACCTGGATCGGCTTCTCCAGCACAAAGACCGCGTTGCGCGGCACGTTGCGGCGTCCAGGTCCGGCATCGATGCCCCAGGCGGTTTTGTCATTGCCATCAATGGCATAGTTCACGGGGCCGGTGACGCGCTTGTCTTTCGCGGCATCCTGATCACGGGCAAAGGACGCGAGCGGTGTGTTCTCGGCCTCGCCAAAATCGGCGGTGGCTCTGACAAATTTCAGCGCCGTCATCTTGCCGTTGATCTTTATCTCCGCCGTGAACTCGGTGAGTGCGGCCGTGCCTTTCTGCGAGCGGCCGGGGCCATAGGCTGGCAGGTTTGGATCGTTCATCAGTTCAAGACGGAAGGCGCTGATGCTCGCGGGTGCTTTCATGTCCACGACAAACTTCACCTGTGATTTGGTCGGCGCATAGCCTTGCGCGAGAATGCTTCCATCAGGCTGCGGCAGTGCCTTTTCACCACCGGCCGGGTCTTCGATGAAGCGCAGGGTGCTCCAGGCTGGCTGATTGTTTTTCAATGAGGTGGTCCATTGCGTCAGTCGCTGTTTCCAGTCGGCATTCTGTTCCTTGAGTTTGGCTTCCAGTTCGCGTGTGCGTTCCAGAATTTTTGAGCGCTGCATTTGCTCCCGGGCGGTGTAAACCACGCGCCATGGTTCATTGTCGTTGTTCAGGAAGGCGAACATCCGGTAGTACTCTTCCTGGGTGATCGGATCGTATTTGTGATTGTGACACTGCGTGCAGCCGATGGACAAACCCAGCACGCTTTTGCCGATGGTGTCCATGTGATCAAACATGGCCTCCATGCGGAACTGTTCCGGATTCACGCCGCCTTCCTCATTGATCATGGAGTTTCTGAGGAAGCCCGTGGCGACCATCTGATCCTGGGTGGCATTTGGCAACTGGTCACCCGCGAGCTGTTCGATGATGAACTGGTCGTACGGCAGGTCACGATTGAAGGCACCGATCACCCAGTCGCGATAAAACCAGATGTAGCGCATCGGATCTTTTTCGTAGCCGTTCGAGTCCGCGTAATGTGCGGCGTCCAGCCAGTGGCGGCCCCAGCGCTCGCCATAGTGTGGGGAAGCGAGGAGATCGTTGATCAGTTCAGAAGTGTTGAGTGAGGCGTGTTTAGCGTTTGGTTTGGAAGGTTCCGACGGATCACTAAACGTTAAATACTTATGGTTCGGCTCCGGCGGCAGTCCGACGAGATCCAGATACAACCGGCGGATCAGTGTCTCAGGCGCAGCCTTGGCGGCGGGCTTTAAACCTTCTTTGGCAAGCCGCTGTTGAATGAAGGCATCAATGGGATGTTTCGCGTTCTTTGGCACGGCTGGTTTCACGGGCGGCTTGAAGGCCCAATGATCGGTCTTTGCCTGCAACTGCACACTCGCGCTTTCAGGCCACTCGGCACCGGCATCGATCCAAGCCTTGATGGTTGCGATCTGCTCCGGCGTCAGGGGATCGCCTTTGCGCGGCATTTGCATCTTCGGGATCTTTCCCTCGATCGCCTGCACGAGAATGGATTCGCTGCCATGCCCGGGTTTGATCGCCAGGCCGAAATCGCCACCCTTCAATGCACTGGGCTTGTGATCCAGGCGCAGGGCGGCCTCCTGCTTGTGCGGGCCATGGCAGGAATGGCAGCGCTCCGTCAGGATTGGCTGGATGTCTTTGACGAAATCCACCGCGCC
>CANJVS010000206.1 GCA_947477755.1 Verrucomicrobiaceae bacterium
CTGAAAACGTGCATGTAGGGCTTGTAGGTCTCGTGATGCTTCTCCGGCGTGCTGAGGTCGTTCGCCATCATGAGCTTGGCAACGACCTTGCCGTCATTGGCAACGGCGACGTGTGTTTTTTCAGCAATGGTGATGTCGAAAGCGAAGCCCGGAAGGGCGAGAGCGAGGAATAACAGAATGTGTTTCATGAGAGTATCTTCTTGATGACTTTGGCGCCTTCGACGCCGGTGAGTTTGGCGTCGAGGCCCTGGAATTTGTAACTGAAAGCGTCGTGTTGAATGCCCAGCTGGTGAAGCATCGTCGCGTGCAGATCATGCACGGTGCAGATGTTTTCCTGAGCGGCATAACCAAGATCGTCGGTGGAGCCGTGAACCATTCCGCGCCGGATACCGGCACCGGCCATCCAGATGGACATGGCTTTGTTATGATGATCGCGACCGACTGGGCCTTTGTTCCCCTGCCGCATCGGCGTGCGGCCAAACTCGCCGGCCCAGACGATGAGTGTGTCTTCGAACATGCCGCGCTGCTTGAGATCGGTGATCAGCGCGGCACAGGCGCGATCCACCTCCTTCGCGCGCAGTGGCAGTTCTTCCTTCAGGAGACTGTGGTGATCCCAGTCACGATGATAAAGCTGGATGAAGCGCGTGCCGCGCTCGGCCAACCGGCGCGCGAGAAGGCAGTTGGAAGCAAAGGATCCATCGCCCGGCTGACAGCCATAGAGCTCAAGTGTTTTGGCCCCTTCACCATGGATGTCCATCAGCTCCGGAACACTGATCTGCATCTGGTAGGCCATTTCATATTGAGCGATGCGGGTGGCGATCTCGGGATCATGAACCAGCGCCTCGTGCCGCTTGTTGAGCGCATTGATCGCGGCCACATCACGACCTTGCTGATCGCGGGTGATGCCGTTTGGATTCGTGAGATACAAAACCGGATCACCCAGTGAGCGGAGCTGCACACCCTGATACTTCGACGGCAGGAAGCCGCTGCTCCACTGCCGCGCAGCGATGGGTTGTGGCGAGCGCCCTTTGCCCGTGGACATGAGCACAACAAAACCAGGCAGGTCCTCCGCCTCACTGCCGAGACCGTAAGTCGTCCACGCCCCCATGCTGGGCCTTCCGGCGATTTGCGTGCCGGTGTTCATGAACATGTGCGCCGGATCATGATTAATGGCATCGGTGATCATCGATTTGATGATGCAGACATCATCCACCACAGAGCCAAGATGCGGCAGCAGTTCCGAAAGTTCCGTCCGGTTTTTGCCGAACAGTTGGAACTTGAACTGCGGTCCCTGGCAGATGAGCTGCTGCCCCTGAAGTTGTGCAAGCTGCTGACCTTTCGTGAACGATTCCGGCATCGGCTTGCCATCCATCTCCGCGAGCTTCGGCTTGTGATCGAAGAGCTCCAACTGTGACGGACCTCCCGCCATCGTGAGCCAGATGACGCGTTTCGCCTTCTGCGGCAAAGGCAGCGCACCGAGCACGCCGCGCGAGGCGGCCTGCATCAAGTCCGGCTTCATCAACGAGGCCAGCGCGACAGCACCGAGACCATGCGAAGCACGACCCAAGAATGCCCGGCGGGTAGATGAAGAAATGCTCATGCGCAGGAGTGTTTGATTTGAAACTTGCCCTGGAAACTGATGTCAGACATAATGGCTGACATGAAGACCAAGTCTGCTGCCAAGAAATCTGCCAAGCGTCCCGTCAAGGTGCCCGTGCGCGACACCTTCACTGTCCGTGAGATGAATCGTCGTCCCCAAGCTGTGCTGACAGCCGCTCGCATGCTGGGAAGTGTGACCATACGCAGCCGTGATGGTGGCGACTTTGTGATAGCACCCAAGGAAACCACCCCCAACAAGCGTGCGCAAGAGGCTGAAGCTTTTGTGGAGCGCCAGCGAGCTTTTCGCGAGAAGTTACGCTCCATGGGATTTGTCCCGCCATCCAAAGAAGATTCGGAACGCATCGCACGGATGATCGCGGGAGATGATCCATGATTTACGCTGACACGAACTTCTTTACGAACACGCTCGTGGACATGTCCCACCGGAGTGAGGCGGAAGGATTGCTGATCGAGTCCCCGCTCAGGCTTCCGGTGACGTGGCTGCACCGCCTGGAAGTCGTCAACGCCCTCCAGCAATGCGTTTACCTGACAAGACAGGGGATGCAGCAGTTGCGAGTCACTGCGGAGCTTGCCTCTGCAGCCGAGCTCCGTTTTTTCGATGAAGTTGACCTGGGCATTCACTATCAACACTCGTCCATCCACCCTGAGACTGTCGAAGCCATGTTTCGCGAACTCTCTAACAGTCACACCGCTAAAGAAGGTTTTCGCACTTATGACATTCTGCATGTTTCGTCCGCGCTGGTGCTGGGCTGCGACACATTCTGGAGCTTTGACGCCAAAGCGAAGAAGCTCGCGAAATTGGAAGGCTTGGCGGTGAACTGACGGACGACGCTTCATGAACGGGTGATCGTTTCGTGCAGATTGAGTGCGACACGCGCGATGTGGGTCCAGGCGGCGAGTTCGCTCTTATCCAGACCTGGAGCAACGGGAGCAGCGCCTGTTTTGAGCAGTGCCTCGGCGGCGGCGCTGTCTTTTTGGTAATCCGCGAGATGCTTCCCAAACAAGGCGGAGATGGTTTTCATCTCATCGGCACCCGGCTTGCGCTGAAGAGCCTGCTGCCAGGCCCAGTTGATGCGCTGAGGAACATCACCACGGCACTCCGAAACGATGCGTGCGGCGAAGGCGCGGGCGGCTTCGACATACGTTGGATCATTGAGCAGGACGAGGGCCTGCTGCGGGATGTTGGAGCGATTGCGCTCGGCGGTGCACTCCTCCCGGTTGGGCGCATCAAAGGCAAGCAGCGAGGGATGAAGGAAGCTGCGCTGCCACCAGGTGTACAGACCGCGGCGGTAGAGACTCTCACCTGCATCGTTCTGCCATTCGCGGGTGGGGAAGTTCAGATTCTCCCAATATTTGGCTGGCTGGTAAGGTTTGACGCTCGGGCCACCGATCTTCGGCACGAGCAGGCCGGAAATGGCAAGCGCGTTGTCACGCACGAGTTCGGCATCGAGACGGAAAGCGCTCTGACGGGCGCATTCGCGATTGTAGGGATCGGCGGCGGTGAGTTCCGGGGTGGAGGTGGACGCCTGCTTGTAGGTCGCGCTTGTGACGATGACGCGGATCATGTGCTGATAGTCCCAGCCGCTGTCCATGAATTCGCAGGCCAGCCAGTCGAGCAGGGCGGGATTCACCGGCGGCTCACCCTGCGCTCCGAGATCATCGAGAACCTTGCTCAATCCGGTGCCGAAGAACTGCTTCCAAAGACGATTCATCACCGTGCGTGCCGTGAGCGGATTATCCCTGGAAACGAGCCACTGGGCCAGATCGAGACGAGTGAGATCGCGCCCCTCGATTTTCGGTTTTGGCAGATAACCCGGCAGCGCGGCCTTCATCACTTCACCACTCTCATTCATCCAGTTGCCGCGTGGCAGAATGCGCACGACGCGCTTGTTGGCATCGCTGATGGAGACCAGGCACTTCGGCAGGGTGTTGTAAAACGCCGCTCGCTCGCGCTCCGCTTTCGCCACCAGATCGAGTTCAGCTTTGGCGAGGCTTGTGCCCTTGCGGAAGTATTCTTCAAGGGTCTGCTTTTGTTTCACATTGCGTTCCTTGGCCTTCAGGATTGCATGGATCTGCTGGGCGGTTTTTTTGTCGGCGGCAGAGGCTTTGGAGTCTTTGGCGAGTTCGGGCAGTTCGGTCTTTTTGGCAATCAAATCGGCCTCCCAAACTTTCTGAGCCTCGACGAGTTGAGGCAGCATGACCGCGAGCTTTTTCTTGGCCCCGGCGACAGCGGCGTCGAGGTTCGCGAGCTTTGCCTCCTGCTCGGGTGTGCCGACGATCATGCCGTCTTCGCGCTTGCCGATGATGCCTTCCTTGATGTCGGCAAAAAAGGCGCCGAGCGAGTAGAAGTCACGCTGATTGATGGGATCAAACTTGTGATCGTGGCACTGCGCGCAGCCTGTTGTCTGGCCCAGCCATGCGGCACCCACGGCGCGCACGCGGTCGGTCAGCATGCGCTGTTCGTAATCCTTTGCCTGCGCGCCGCCTTCCTCGGTGGAAAGCAGCAGGCGATTGAAGGCGGAGCCGACCCTGGTCTCCTGACTGGCATCCGGCATCAGGTCACCGGCGATCTGCTCGATGGTGAAGCGGTCAAAGCGCTTGTTGTCATTGAAGGACTTGATGACGTAGTCGCGATATGGCCAGACATTGCGCGACGTGTCGCTGTGATAACCGATCGTGTCAGCATAGCGCACGACGTCTAGCCAGCCGATGGCCATGCGTTCGCCGTAGTGCTGGCTTTTCAAAAGGCGCCCCAGCACCTTCTCATACACATCAGGCGACCGATCATTCTCAAACGCGGACACCTCCTCCATCTTCGGCGGAAGGCCAAGAAGGTCGAAATAGAGCCGGCGAATCAGTGTGCGCTTGTCGGCCTCAGCTGTCGGCTTTAGGGATATCTCCGCGAGACGCTTCTGCACCAGGACATCCACGCCATTCCTGCCTGCCGGGATCGCCGCTTTCACCGGCTTTTCATAGGCCCAGTGCTGCTGGTATTTTGCGCCCTGATCGATCCATTTTTTGAGAATGTCCTTCTGCCGTTGGGTGAGCTTTTTGTGCGAGTCCGCCGGCGGCATGTGATCGTCCTCATCCTCCGTCAGGATGCGGGTGATCAGCTCACTCTCATTTGCCTTGCCCGGCACAAATGCCTTCGCCGTCACCGCCTCTTCGCGGATATCGAGCCGCAGATCTGCTTCGCGATGTTTTGGATCGTTGCCGTGGCAGTAAAAGCAATTGTCCGACAAAATGGAACGCACATCGCGATTGAACTCGATCCTGGCCGGGATCGGAGGTTCGGCGGCGCGGATGCTGATACTGGTGCAAACAAGGAGGAGGAGGCTTTTGCTCATAAAAATGTCGTGCATAGAACGCTGCGAAGAGATGTGATATTCCCACCCAAACCATGGCCTATCCTGCATCGCCCCATGGCTTGGCGGCAGGACGCAACCAACTCATCAGCCAGCACAACGGCCCAGCCACTCGGCCAGTTTGGCCGGAGTCATGAAGTGTTCGCGGGTGATCCCGGCCTGGGGGATGCTCAGAGCGAAATGACGCTCGATGTGAAGAAGCAGCTGCATCATGGCCAGAGAATCAAGACCAAGGGTGAAGAGGTCGCTGTCAGGCAAAACCGGTTCTTCACTGCAAAGAATATCGTGTTCATGGAGCAAACCGATGATGGAGTCGGGCGTGATGGCGGGCATTCCGCCCCACGGTAGAAAGGCCTGAGCCGAGGGCAAACGCCCAATACAACCGCAGGCAGAGCCTGTTGTCACTCCTTGCAAGCCTGCATCATGCGGCTACGGTTCGCGCCTCATGCATCGAAACATCCTTTTCGCCCTCGCCCTGCTGGCGGTCATGTTCACCTCAATGACCACCCGGGCAGGTGCCCAGACCGCTGCGCC
>CANJVS010000207.1 GCA_947477755.1 Verrucomicrobiaceae bacterium
ATCAGCGCGGAGGACTGCTGGGGCATCCTGACTCAGGAAGTGAAGGCGCTGCATGATTCTTATCTTGTGATCAATGACGGCATCCCGCCGAAGCAGGCCAAGGGCCGCATCTTCATCAGCAAGGCGGTCACCCTCCATGACCATGAACACCACCGCCGCCTCATCGCCCATCACCAAGCCCATGCTCGCCGATAAATGCGAGCGTCTCCACGCTCTCACATTCCCCCTGCTGGCCACGCCCAAGCTCGATGGCATCCGCTGCATCAAGATCAATGGCCGTGCCCTGACCCGCAGCTTCAAGCCCGTTTCCAATCGCTTCATCCGCGAGTGGATCGAAGCCAACCTGCCTGATGGGCTGGACGGCGAGTTGATCGTGAAAGGCACCACCTTCAACGAAACCGCCGGGCATGGCCGCCATCGTCTAACCAAAGTGATCTATCCGGATGGAGCCACCAAATCTTTGGCCTATGACGCTCATGGCAATCTCGTTCAGGAGATTGATGAGATGGGTGTCATGACCTTTCATGAATACGATGCCTTGAACCGTCGCACGAAATCGACGCTTGACCTGAACCGTAATGGTCAGCCGGACGCCCGTTACACCAAGGCGGCGGTCGCCACGGCGCTGCATGAGCTTCAATCATCCTACAATGGCGACATGGTCACAGAGACGACCTACAACCGCTTCAATCTGCCTGTGACTAAAACCGACTCGCAGGGCATCGTGACCCTCTTTGAATATGACGTGATTGGCCGTTTAATTCAGACGACGGTGAATGCGACCAGCACTAATTCCGCCTTGAAGCAGATCACGCGCTATGCCAGCACCAATCCAACCAAAGAGGATTTTGATGGTGCCAGTGTTTTTGATGTGAGCGGATTCAAACCCCGCAAGGTCACGGATCCCCGTGGCAACACCACCGAGTATGAGTATGACAATCTTTACCGTCCGGAAATGGTGAAGCGACCCGATGGCCGCGTGGTCCGCACCACCTACAACGCTGCCGGTCAGGTCACCTCAGTCAGTGATCCGGCAGACTTCACATGGAATCCACTGCCGAAACAACAGACCACAGAGGTGCCGGATGGCAGTCTTGTTCTGCCAAAAGTCGCAGGAGGTGTCTATATCACTTACACCGCATACGATGCCTTGGGCCAGCCGCAGAAGATCACTTACCCCGATGGCAAAACCGTTCAGAATTATTCAACTCCCAGTGGCCAGATTTGGAGAATCATTGACGAAACCAATGCTGAAACCATCACTCATTACAACATGGCCGGGTTGCCGGTGAAGGTGATTCAACCCAAGCCTGTCACCACATCGCCGAACCCGGTGATCCTCACCTCGCATGATCTGTCGGGTAATCCCTCACGCATCACCGATCCGCGCGGAAACGTCGTTCGTCAGATTTATGATGGCCGCAACCGGCTGGTGCAGACGATCTCACCACCCGTGACCAACGCGAGCGCGGCACCTGACGCCGATCCTCTGGTCTCCCCCGTGATTACCACGACCTATGATGCGTCTGGCAGAGTCGTCGCGGTGACTGACCCCATGGGCTATACCTCACGCAAGGTGTATGACGCCGCCGGCCGAGTCATCGCCACTTTTGATCCTCTCGATCAGGCTGCCCTGATGACTTATGATGCTGCGGGTCACGTCCTGACCGTCACCAATCCCCTTGGACAGACCGTCACCAATCTCTACGACAGTCTCGGACGACTCACCTCCACCACGGATCATGCGCGCATTAAAAACGAATTCACTTATGATGCCTCTGGCAACCGGCTCACGGTCACAGACGGCAAGGGGCAGACCAGCTATTTCGAATACGACGCCCTCAATCGGTTGAACGTGGAACGCACCTATGACGGCACCAATTGGCAGACCACAACCCACAGCTACCAAACCGCAGCTACCGCCAGTGCGCCCGCCAATTACGTGGACAAGGCCACCATGACTGATCCTGCCGGCCGGGTGATCAGTTACACTTACGATAACCGCCACCGCCTGACGAAAGTTGCCCGCACCCCCACAGCCACGGGAACCCCGGAGGCTTATGCGTTAGAAAGCGCGTATGTTTATGATGCCAATGGACGATTGAGCTCGGTGACTGACAAATCCATCGGTGCCAGCACGACTTCCGCTCAAGGTGCTGCAGTTACCGTCAGCACAGTCTACGTTTATGACGCCCTTGGGCGTGTTTTGAAGGAGACCTCAAACACAAGAACCCATCAGCATGAGTATGACATCGCAGGCAACCGCATTAAATCCAAGCTGGCCGTCAGCGGCACTGCTGTGCCACGTAGCGTGGTCACCGAGTATGACGCACTGAACCGTCCGGTCCGTATCGTGGATGACAACGCGACGACAGCCATCGCCAGCGATGATCGAGTGACGAGCTATGGCTACGATTTGGCAGGCCGAGCCGTAACCCAGCGCTCGCCAAACTCAATGAACATGCGCAACACTTATGATGGCCTCGGCAGGCTCACTTCCCGCCTTTTGGGAGATGTGAATTCAGTTTATGATCCGCCTCCCTCAGGCTTTACCTGGACCCACGACGCACTTGGCAATGTGCTCACTCAGACTGAAACCTGGCCGGCTTCGGTTTCGATTCCGGCCAGCAGCCGCACCACAGTCATGACCTACGATGCTGCCAATCGACTTGACACGGAAACCGTGACCGATTCAGGTCGGGCAGCCGTGACCACAGACTATGAATATGACAAGGCCAACAATCGCATTGTCAAAAACGTGACCCTTGGCTCGGGCACCGCCCCAGCCGGGGTGGAAACGGGCTGCTGGAGCTATTCTTATAATGGCGGCAATCAACTCGTCAGTTGGCAGAAACGCGCAACCCTGGGTGGCAGCATCGTCGGAGCCGCCACCTACACTTATGATGCCTGTGGCAACCGTACCAGCAAAGCAGAGGGCCTGACCACTCCGTTGCGCACCACGACTTACCGCTGGAATGCATGGAACAAACTCATTGGCGTGCTGCTGCCAGATGGTAAGAACTACAGCTACAGCTATGATTACCGCAGCCGCCGGGTCAGCACCGCACAGTTGGCTGCCGGTGGACTGGCCGCCAAGCACACCGCGGTGGTCTTCAACGGAGGTTTGAGTGTCGGCGAGTATGAACGCACCTCGGCCACAGCCTTGTACGACACCACCGTCCCGACCGTCCAATACGTGCGTGGCGCAGACATGGGCGGTGGCGTGGGCGGATTGCTTTACAGCCAGCGCGGGGCGACCGCCAAATACAACCTCAGCAACGGCCGTGGCGACATCGTCGCGCAGAGCGACGGCACCGGCGCGCTGACCTGGACCGCCAGCTACGAAGCGTATGGCAAGCGCACGAAAGAGACCGGCACCAACGCCGACAAACAACGCGCCAACACCAAGGACGAAGACCCGACCGGATTGCTCAATGAAGGGTTCCGGTATCGCGACATCGAAACCGGCGTCTGGCTCAGCCGCGACCCCGCCGGTTTTGTCGATGGCCCAAACCTCTATGCCTATGTGCGGCAGAACCCTTGGACGGCGTTCGATCCGCATGGGTTGGCAGATCAGACCCAGCAGAAGGCCGAGGCAATCAAGAAACTGGCACCTTTGCCCGAGACTCTAAGATTACCTGCTGCCAAGATTGGTATTGCCGCAAAGATCCAAGAGCGGATGGGAGAAAGCCGAGGTATCAAAGGTGTGAGGGATTGGATCTCAACAGAGGCAGGCTTCACGAAGAAGACTCAGTATGATTTGCTCGACACTTACCTGAACATCGGCGGAAAGCACAAACCCTCCATCGAGATGAGCCAACGTGAAATCTTCGAGAGTGGCCCGAGTGTGAGCCTCCAGCGCTCACCTGAATTTATGGAAGCCCTCAAGAACAACTCGGGTGACACAGCCTCAACTTGGAACTTCAAAGGCGGGGTTTTGGCTGGAGCCGACACCACTGCGACCTTGGGGACATTCACAGCAAACGTGGATGCCAAGGTGACGAGTAAAATGGTTGGAGGTAAACCAGTCTGGAAAGCTCAGGGAACATTCACGGTGAGTGACACATATGACTTCAACGTTGACGACGGTGAAGCATCGAGAGCAATCAACGACATGATTTCCGGCGTTGATAAAGGTCCATACCAAGGACGAAGCCAATCAGGACAGCTCAAAACGCTGCTTATGTCTCAAGTTCCAGGTCAGCCATTCAACATCACTTCAGGGCCAGTGTCATTCGGCCAAGTATCTTCAGAACCAACAGCCCGAGTAATCACCAATGCAGGCGCATACCAATCCAAAACCGAATACAAGTAGAGGGCTAGCGCTCGTGATCCCTTTATTGCTGCTGACTGCCGAGATGGCATCCTGTGGTGATGTGAACGATCGACACCACAAGTCTTCCGATGGAAAGACGGAGGTTGTTTACACCTTCGATGACGAGGCCATTTTCCGACATCGCTTTCAGGCTGGTGATGGAAGCGTGACTCTGCGATATGACGTGGCTAGAGCGATGCCAGGTGAGGAACCGGACGATCCAAGTGTGACGAGAGACAAAATACAGTCTGTGCTGGTCAGAGACCTCGCCAAAGGCTGCTTCATATCAACCAAGACAGGCTTGCGAATGGTGGTGGTTGGGTATGAGCCAGTTGATGAGCAGGGGTTGTCGTTTGATGAATTGGTCAAGAGTGAGACCGAACGAACGAGACTGTTTTGGCTGATTGATGCGCAGACCGTAATCAAAGCAAAAAGCCTTGATGAGTTGGGGCGATTAGCGCCAGACATTAAAACCGAACTCGATGAGCATAAACTCAAGGATGCGCCTGAGTTTTTTGCGGCTGCGGCTGCTCTTGCCGCGAAGAAGTGAACCCAGCTTCCCCAGCTCGTCGCGCAGCTCCTCGGCTCCGCACCGTTGCCAGCCGTGAGGTGCTCCGCCCGCTCCCGCCCCTGCCGCAAGGGAGTGTGCTCCTGATCGTCGCAGCTCCGCACCAACCGCAAAAGCCCGCCCTTCCAGTGTGGTTCGCGAAGCTCACCAGCTCCGCGCCCAAAGCGGTAACCACGACACAATGCGGTGTATAGTGCAGCAGGCCGCCACCCGGCCCGAGCGCCGGGACCCGGCGGCCTGCTGTGCGCTCGCGGAGCCTCGCCACTATACCCGCCATTGTGTGTAGTTACCTCGTTCCCGGTATCAGGCGGCTGCGTTCGTGCCTCACCTCCGCCGCAGATGCTCAGGCCGCAAGGCCCCCAGGCGCTGCCCCCGCGTATCCGTCATTCCTAGCACCCTGGATTGGTCGTAGCTGGTAAGAGGCGGAGTCCTAAACTGGGGCTCTTATGGATGCAGACGGACCAACGACGATTTTGAAGCGTGATGCGCTCGGGAGGGTGACTTTGCCGCGTGAGCAACGGGAGGCATTGATCGCTGAGTTTGAGCGCAGCGGACTACGCGCCGCACAATTCGCACGCATGGCGGGGATCAACTATGGCACCTTCGCCTCCTGGATGCAGGATTGAAGGC
>CANJVS010000208.1 GCA_947477755.1 Verrucomicrobiaceae bacterium
CACGGGAGACCGCCGCCTATCCCCTGCCTTGGGTTCGTGAATCGAAGTACTGGCCTCCCGTGGCCCGCGTGGACAATGTCTACGGCGACCGCCACCTCATCTGCTCCTGCATCAGCGTGGAGGATGCGGCGGAGAGCTAAGGCAAAAGAGTCAGCGTCGCGATTGCAGCAGGAGCTCGGCATGTGCCTGAACTTCTTCCTTCTGACACGCTCACTCCGGCAGGTTCAGCAGGTCAGCGTAACCAAATAGGCTATCATATTCCAAGGTGAACCAGGTCGTGCACCGGAGGACGGCATTCAGGCGCCCTGATCTGGAACTGACTCTCAATGCTTGGCAGCGCCTTGAACTGCTGGAGCTGCTCCACCCGTGTTGGATGGGGCATACTTGGCCACAAGGAACGCACCGCCAACCGCGAGCAGGCAGCCAAGGATGAATGGCACCGGCAGATTTTTCAAACCACCCTCCGGCGGATGAATGAGCATGGCCGTGATGGTGTTAATCACCGGGGCTCCAGCAAAGACGATGGGCATCACCGCGGCAGCTGCGGCACCTTTATAGATGGGGGCTGCAGCGCCAAGCGCGAGGACAAGCGTCAAGGCACCCAAGGCGCCGGCGACACCGGCAACAAGGCTCCACGAAATACCGGAGCCGGTAAATCCAAAATTGGAACCGCGTGCCTTGAGAACCACGGCGGCGATGACGCCAATCAATGCGTAGGCAATGCAAACAAACAGGAAAGCTTTCAGACCTGCATGCGGTGTTTCCGGCCCCATCGGCATGAATCCGCGTCCCTTGTGAAGAAGAACACCATAAACGCCCCAGGAGAGCACAGTGAGAAGGGCGAAAGTAAGCCAGGTCATATTGGATTTGTTGGGTGGAGGATTCACTTCAGTAGGAAACGTTGGGGACAGTCTATTTGGTCGGAAAATGTGAGGAAACAAAGGCTTTTCTTCAATCACGACTGGCTTCCAACTCTGCCTCAGTCTTACCGACGCGGCGGAAATGAAGCTGCTGCACTCGCCGCAGGTCGGCCTTGGTGGTGGTGACTTCAAAATCTTCAATCGTGACGCTCTCACCCACCTTGGGCAGACGGCCGAGCATGTGAGTGACATAACCGCCGATGGTGGTGACCTCATCACTCTCGATCTTCAGCGCCGTGTACTCAGCGATCTCATAAAGATTGAGGGTGCCTTCCACGACAAATTCATCATCACTGATACGGCGAAACTCACTGGTCTCATGATCAAACTCGTCCTGAATGTCGCCAACGATCTCTTCAAGCACGTTGTCGAGTGTGACAACGCCAACCGCCCCGCCATACTCATCCACGGCGAGCGCAATGTGCGCGTGTTTGTCCAGAAAGAAGCGCAGCAGCTTGTCGATGGGCAGCATCTCAGGCACCATGGGCAGATCACGACGGATGGTCCGCAGATCCGCCTTTGGCTGGCCGACAAGGGCAATGAGATCCTTGATGTGAATCATACCCACGCTGTGATCGAGGTGTCCCTCAACCAGGGGGTAGCGCGTGTGCTTGGCGTCGATAGCAACCTTGAGGTTGGCTTCAAATGAGTCGTCAGCATCGAGCGAAACAACATGATTGCGCGGTGTCATCACATCCCGCACGCATCGGTCATTGAGCGCCAGAGCATTCAAAAGAATGTCCTTCTCCGTCTCGGTCACTTCCTTGGACCTCTGGCTTTCCGCCACAATGTGACGCAACTCTTCTTCCGAGTGGGCAAGCTCACTTTCAGATACAGGATCAATGCGGAAGAAGAACCGAAGCGCAAAGTTCGTGCTGCTGTTGAGCACATAAATCGCGGGCTTCAGCACAACGTAAAAAAGATGCAGAGGCCGGGCGATGAAAAGAGCGGTGGACAGTGATTTACGGATGGCAAGAACCTTGGGTGTCTGTTCGCCCAGCACCACATGCAGGTAGGTAACGACGGCATACGCGATGCCGATGGAAACCCAGCGAATGACGGTCTCATTCACCACGCCCAGTTTAAACATCATAGGTTGCACCACGACAGCCACAAAGGGCTCGCCAAAAATACCTAGAGCGATGCTGGTCAGCGTGATGCCGAGTTGCCCTGCCGATAAATAAGCATCCAGATTGCGTGTGACATGCTGGGCGAATTTGGCACCGCTGACGCCATCCTCGATGGCGGCCTGGAGTTGGCTGTCGCGGACTTTGACAATGGCAAACTCTGCTGCCACGAAAAAGGCGTTGAGCAGCACAATTGCCAGAACGATGACTGATTGCCAAAAAAGTTCGTTAGGCGTAAAGCTCCACTCACGCACGAGTTCGGCGGTGGCGTTGGCAATGATCAGAGTCATGGAGCGGTTTGGATCACTCGGTCACAGCTTCTCGTAATTCCCATCACAGCGTTTTTCGAGAATGGTGAACCCGGCCTTCTTTGCGTCGGACACAGACAGAGGCTTGGTGATCTTGGGCATATTGAAGCTGCTGACGAGCTTCTTCACAGGCCTCCGGCAAAGCGGGCAGTGCGTGAGGGCAGGCCGGTCCATGGGACGACGCAGGTCAAACCCGCGCCGGCAGGAGGCACAGCCCTGCTCGGAGTTCTCAGCGATGTAAGAATACGTAGGCATAGAGGATGGAGTCCATGCCGCACCCTGAGCATGCCCGGGGAAATTTCCCCCGGACGATGGACTGCTTTTACCAGCTGGATTTGGTCACGCCGGGAAGGAATCCCGCGCAAGCCATTTCACGGAAAGTCAGACGGGACATCTGGAAACGGCGAATGAACGCACGACGACGACCGGTGACGCGGCAGCGATTCGTAAGACGCGTCGGACTTGCATCACGGGGCAGAAGTGTCAGGCCGACATAGTCGCCTTTCGCCTTCAGCTCTGCGCGGAGCTTTGCGTATTTTTCAACAGTCTTTGTTTTGCGCTTCTCGCGCTCTAGCCAACAAGTTTTTGCCATAGGGGCGGCGAAAGTGCCCGATCTGTTTCTTTTTGCAACGAGAAATTTCTACTGGCAGGCACTAACATTTTCGGTTACAGCCCGCGCACTATGGTCACTGGAATGCTCATCGCCGCTTTTTTCCTCTTTCTTGGAGTCCTTGTCTTTGCTTTTCTGCAGAAAGCCTGAGGCTCTTTAATCATCCCCGTCCGCACGGGAGATGCCTTTGTAAAGCTCAGGGAACCGGCGCTCCAAGGTCTTTGGTGTGATGTAGCCAATGAGCTGTGCCGTGCTCCAGTCTGCGAGTCCCCAGTGGGCGGTGGGAATGGTCATAAGAACTGCAGTGCAGGTTGGCATTTTTGAAACATGCTCCCTGGCCAGAATGCGCTCGACAAACTCATGCATGCCCGGGTTGTGCCCAAACAGAACGACATGACGCCAACTTTCGTCCAGTCCACGCACTGCTTCCATAATCTGCGCCGATTCAGCCAGATAAAGCCTCGATTCCAGAAGCAATGCTTCCGTGGGCAGACTCATCACTTCCCGCATGATTTGCGCAGTTCCCAGCGCGCGCAGGGCGGTGCTGCTGATCAGCCTGTCCGGTTTCGGCAGCAGTAGCGGTGTCTCGGCAGCGCCCAAGTAGGTCTTATTGATAAAAGTAGCCACCGCCAAGGCGGCATGAGTACCGCGCTCGTTAAGCGGTCGATCGTGATCCGCCAATCCGGGCTGATCCCAGCTGGATTTGGCGTGGCGGACGATCGTGAGATACTTCATCAGGCGGCGTAAAAGAGCCCTCTCGCACCAAGCCACACGGGTGTCAATACGGGAGCACTCGGGCAAATCCCAGGCTCGACAGTTCAAAAGAGCGTGGTGTTCGGCCTTGCTCGTCTCTAAAACCGATTCTAGATTTTCTAATAATTAATGATCATTTGTCTCGAATCCTCTCTCCTCGCTGGCTACCTCTCCAATGAAGTGCCCGGCCTTGTGACAGGCCTGCTGCATTTGGCCGGAGTCAGCCAACCCATACGCGTAGAGGTGGTGGGAAACTTCATGCGGGACATCGCAGGTTGCCGGGTGGAGTTCCATAATCCATTACCTAACGGATGTCTGGCTGATGTGGCATGCCTAAGTCAGACACAAACCGGGTTTACCGGAGTGATGACTGCCTCAAACCGTGTGGCGAAACTGCCCCGGCGCCGCCGATCGGGAGACCAGTCGCTGCCTGATACCTCAGGACTGAAAAATCTACTCTCCTTTGAGTGGTTCAATCCGCAGTCCCAGCGGATCCTGATTCAATCCTGGCATTTGCAACTCCGGGTAAGTGCGCCCCAATGGCAACTCAGCGCCGAGGAGGAATCAGTCCAGCTTCGCCAGGCTCGTGCGCGTCGAAAGTATTTCCTGCTCACCAAGCGCAAACAATCCCAGGATACGGCTACAGCGCTCCATGCACCCGGCACCACAGACCCCTTCGAACCACAGGAAGTGACCGGAAATCCCTTCACTCACCTGGATGAGCCTAAAAGGCGTCGAACCACAGCCAATGGCGATTTAAAGCAGCCTGAGTCAGGCCCAACCAAGTGCGCTGCCGCTCTGGCTCAAGAACTGCGGCGCTTTGACCGCCTGCTCGCCTTCACCGATGAAGTGAGGAACCGACCCGCCGTCATTCGACTGCTGTCCACCGTGACAGACCTGACCGCGCACCTGATCCATGCGCTGAACCAATTTTCAGATACCCATAAAACCGGCTGGCGCTACCTCATCGTCGATCTGGAGCAATCGCTGCCACTTTTTGGTGCAGCCCTCAATGCCACCGACAAGCTGATGCAGCACGCCACACCCGGCAGTGATCAGCAATGGCTCAGCAACGTGCAGGCGAGCATGCTGAACATCGAGTTGAGGATGCGCGAGTTGCTGACACAGCTTCGGTAAGAACGGACACACACGGCGGGCAAAGCGATTCAAGGCACAAAATTCCCTCGCTTCGCAGGAAGTGGCGTATCAAAATGCAATCATGCCCGATGCCTTCCCACCCAGCATTGCCTTTGCGTCTGTAGCGCAGCAGGTGGAGAGGCGTGTTTGGTTGCGTCGCTGGCTGACTTGGCTCAGCGGCACACTCTGGCCGTCAGTCGCATCATTGGTTGTTCTAGTGTGTCTTGCCAGTGCCACAGGACACCGCCTGTTCCCCATCCTCACTTGGATGACACTCGTCGCATGGCTGCTTGTTCCAATAGGTCTGACGCTTTGGCACAAGCCCGGGCACTTCAGCACACTGGCCTTGTGGGATCGCGCTGCAGGGCGCCGTGAAGCCTTTGCCAGTGCCTGGTGGTTTGAGCAGCAAAGCAAGCTCACGGAATCTCAGCGCGCCCATGTGAATGCCCAAATGGTTGCACTGCCCAAGGCACTGGAATCACTTCCCAAAGACCTGCCACTGCAGCCACACCGCTGGATTTGGCTACCACTTGTCGTCACCATCGCGGGATCACTGATTTCCCAGAGTCTGCATCCATCCCCCGAAGCACTGACGTTGGATGAGGCGATGCAGCAGGCTGCCAAAAAAGAGGGACTCCAACTGGCAAAGACCGAC
>CANJVS010000209.1 GCA_947477755.1 Verrucomicrobiaceae bacterium
AGCGTGTCATCCAGCATGCCGCGCTCGGACAGATCGCTGACGAGCGTGGTGATGACGTGATCGAAGACTGGCAGCAGCGGGCGCAGGCCGTTCCAAATGCCGCCGTAGGGCGGGATGTTGTCGCCATGATTGTCCCAGGTGCCGGAGGCACTGTGATTGCTCAGGTCGATGGTGACAAAGGATGAACCGCGCTCGACGAGTCGCCGCGCGAGCAGGGCCTGCCTGGCCCAGTCATGCTCGCCATAACGATCGAGCACCTTTTGCGGTTCTTTCGAAACGTCGAACGCCTCCTGAGCGCGGCCGCCGGCGACGATGTCGTAGGCTTTTTGACCGAAGCTGTCCATGGCGGTCATCATGCCGCTGGCATCGAGTTCCGCACGCAGTCCGTCCATCTGCTGGCTGAGTGTGTGGCGCGAGTGCAGGCGCTCCATGGTGAGTCCGGTGGGCAATTGAAAAAGTTTGTTCGCCACGCTGCCATTGAAGGGATCGTACTGCGTGCCGAGATATCCGCCCCAGGCCACGTGAGAGCGCGACTTCAGATTCAACACCACATACGGCGGCATGGCGGCATGATTCGCACCGCGATGTTTCGCTACAATCGAACCAAAGGACGGGTAATACTGCGCTTTCGGGTTCGTGCGCGGCTCGTTGGCCAGATTCGCGGTCTGCATGACCATGTTCGGTTCATGATTGCTGAAGCGGCAATCGACGGATCGAATGAGGGTGAACTTGTCGAGCATCGCGGCCTGCTTTGGCAGATACTCGCAGATGTGCGTGCCCGGCAATTTTGTGGGGATTGTCTTGAAGGGGCCGCGAATCTCACGCGGCCGGTCCACCTTTGGATCCCAGGTGTCGATGTGCGAGGGGCCACCGGTCATCCACAGCAGGATCACGGACTTGTTGCTCGATGCGGTCTTGCCTTCCGCGCGCAGTTTCATCAGCGCCGGCAAGGTCAGGCCGCCGAGTCCCGCGAGGCTCGTTTTCAAAACTGAACGCCGACTGCGAACGACCACGCCATCCCTCTCACGCGGGTTCATGAACATGAACGCGTGCGGATCGCTGTGGCCTGAGCAGGGGTGACCGGAAGAAGGCATCGGCAAAACATACGGCGCCCGGAAGGCCGCTCTAACCGCACATTGCAAACGTCTGCCGAGCTGCATGCCTGAGGCGCGAAAGAAATCGGCGGTGGCTGCCTCCCTCACGTGTTGAACAGACTCTTATCCCGTGGCAAAGTTGATGGGCCGCGCGGCCTAACTCGCATCTTCCCTGTGGATACTCTCTCACTACTCGCTGTGCTGGCGATTCTGCTGGTGCTGGTCTTTGACTGCTCCAACGGCTTCCACGATGCGGCCAACATCATCGCCACGGTCATCGCGTCGCGTGCGATGTCGCCGGCGATGGCTGTCATGATCGTGGGCCTGTTTGAATTTCTCGGCCCCCTGCTGGGCGGCACCGCGGTGGCAAACACCATCGCATCGTTTGTTGATCTGAGTGATGTGCCGCGGTTCGATGCGGTGAAGATCGTCCTGGCCGGCGTTACCGGTGCGGTTTCCTGGAATGTTCTCACCTGGTGGAAGGGGCTGCCGTCCTCGTCCTCCCATGCGCTTGTGGGCGGTCTCATCGGTGCGGTGGCGGCGAGCGTCGGCGGGCATCACGTTGCCTGGGGCTTCGCTGAGTTGCTGCACGGGAATGTCAAAGGGGTGACCAAAATCATGCTGGCACTCCTGCTGTCGCCGGTGGCTGGATTTGTCTGCGGCTATGTGATTCAGAAGCTGATGCTCATGCTGCTACGCGCTGCCTCGCCACGCATGAATCGATGCTTGCGCGGCGCGCAGTTTTTCACGTCGATCGGTCTGGCATTTTCGCATGGTGCCAATGACGCCCAAAAAAGCATGGGCATCATTTCACTCGTGCTTGTCCTGGCGGGGTGGCAGCAGAGTTTTCACGTGCCGCTGTGGGTGATGCTGGCGTGTTCGACAGCCCTGACAATCGGTGTCATGAGCGGTGGCTGGCGCATTGTTCGCACGCTTGGGTTCTCCATTTACCGGGTCCGGCCGCTGCATTCGCTGAACTCGCAACTGACCTCGGCCGCCGTCATCTTTGCGGCTTCGTTTGTCGGTGCGCCTGTGTCCACCACGCATGTCGTCACCACGTCTATCATGGGGATCGGTGCTGCGGAGCGGCCGCGGGCGGTGCGCTGGAAAAAAGCCGAGGAGATCGCGTGGACCTGGCTCATCACCATCCCGGGTGCGGCCATCATGGCTGTGAGCATTGGTGGACTTTTCCATGCTGCGATCGGACTGTTCCAGTGAATCACCCCACCATCATGGACAACCCTGAAAAACCTTCATTCTTCAAGCGTCTGCATGACCGGTTGTTTCCGAAGATGCCCGACTTTTTCCGCATCCTGGCAGACCAAAGCGTGCTCGTTTCACAGACCACTGGGGCGCTCGTGGAATTCATGGAAACCAACGACGTGAGTTTGCGTGAGCGCATCGTGCAGGACGAGCACGACCAGGACGTGGGCAAGGTGATCAACCTGCAACTGCTCAACGAGGCCTTTGCCACGCCGATGGATCGCGAAGACATCCACCGCGCCATCGTTGATCTGGATGAGGTGGTGAATTACTGCAAAACCACGATCCGCGAGATGGACATGCTGAGCGTGACACCCGATCAATTCACCCTCGAACTCGCCATGCACATCAAGGAAGGTGCCGAAGCTCTGGCCGCAGGATTTGGCAAGCTGGCCGCGACTCCTGCTGCGGCGAGTGCCGATGCCGACCGTGCACGCAAGGCAGAGCGCCGCGCCGAAAAATCCTACCGTCGCGCGCTGGCCGCGCTGTTCAAGGGGGATGACTTTATCAACATGTTCAAGCGCCGCGAAATTTACCGCCACCTGTCCAATGCCGCTGACCGCATCGCCGCAGCCTCGTTCACCCTGCAGGACATCGTCGTGAAGATTGTGTGAACCGGTCGGCCTGCCGCGCGCCCGGAACCATGGGCCATTCTTCCCTGACATTGCTATGGCGATGCTGCAATGAACCGGATTGATAAGCGTTTTGTTAGGTCTGTTCCAAACCGGAAACAGTCCTCATTCCATGACACCCGCCCCATTCAACAAGATGCATCTGCCATCCGCCCGCCGCTGGCTGAGCCTGCTGGCCACACTCTCGGTTTTTGCCACCCAGGTGATTGCTGGTGAACCACCGCCGGAGGGATTTACCACGCTGTTTGATGGCAAAACCTGGACAAACTGGAATCACCCGGCCCCGCTCGATGGTGTCTGGGACATCAGTGATGGCGTGATCCGTCTGCGCACGGACGAGCCGCCGCGTCTGAAGGGGCAGGATTACAATCTCTCCACCACGCGGAAGTTCACGGACTTCACGCTCATGATCGACTGGCGGCTCATGGGCAAGCCGCACGTGAAACCTCATCAATGGCTCACGGAGGATGGTCAGTTTCATACCGATGCTGAAGGCAAGGTGATCATGAAGGACAATCTCACCTGGGGCGACAGCGGCGTGTTCCTGCGCGGTGAACGCGCGGCGCAGATCAACATCTGGTGCGAGCCCTGCGGCAGTGGCGAAGTGGGCACGAAATTCAAAGACCTCCAGGCGACCAAGGAGGAGCGGATGAAAACCATGCCAAGCACCCGCGCCGACAAAGGGTCGGGCGAATGGAACCGTTTCATCATCACGCTGAAAGGTGATCGCGTGGATGTTTCACTCAACGGCATCGAAATCATCAAGGGCGCGCGTGTGAAGGGGATTCCGGCCGGGGGCCCGATCACGCTGCAGAATCACCGGGACGCCGTGGAGTTCCGCAACATCTTCATCAAGGAACTGAGCCGCTGAGCACGGGTGGCCATCAGCCCGCTTTCACCAGTGCCACCAGTTCCTGAAGCGATGCCTTGGCATCGCCGAACAGCATGCGGCAATTGTCGCGCAGAAAGAGGGCGTTTTCGATGCCGGCAAAACCTTTGCCCATGCTGCGCTTCATCACGATCACGGTGCCTGCCTTCTCGGCCTCGATGATCGGCATGCCATAGATCGGACTGGATTTGTCCTCGCGGGCGGCGGGATTCACCACGTCGTTGGCACCGATGACGAGGCACACGTCCACCCGGTCCATTTCGGGATTGATGGCTTCCATCTCGATGAGTTGGTCGTAAGGCACGTCGGCCTCGGCGAGGAGCACGTTCATGTGGCCGGGCATGCGGCCGGCGACGGGATGGATGGCGTAGCTGACTTCGACACCATGCAGCGCGAGTTCATCGGCGAGTTGCCGCACCTGATGCTGTGCCTGGGCGACAGCAAGTCCATAGCCGGGCACGATCACGACGCGCCCGGCCATGCTGAGCAGCATCGCCGCCTCATCGGCCTGAACGGCGCGCACACTTCCGGTTGCCGCGGCGGCGCCTGCGGCAGCCGTTTCCGCTTTGCCAAAGGCGCTGAACAGAACGTTGGTTACCGGGCGGTTCATCGCCTTGCACATGGTCAGAGTGAGCAGCGTGCCGGATGAACCGACCAGTGTGCCCGCAATGATCATGGCGATGTTTTCAATCGCGAAACCATCCGCGGCGACGGCGAGACCGGTGAACGAGTTTAACAAGGAAATGACCACCGGCATGTCGGCCCCGCCAATCGGCATCACCATGAGCACGCCCAAGGCGAGCGCCAGAATGATGAACAGCAGCATGAGCGCCATGCTGTGGGAACCAGCGGCCATCGCGATGGCAAGCACCAGGCTGAATAGGAAGAGCAGACCGTTCACCACCTGCTGGGCGGGGTACGTCACCGGTTTGTCAAAGTGTCCTTCAAGCTTGAAGTAGGCGATGATGCTGCCCGACAATGACACAGCTCCGATCATCGCCGCGCAGAGCATGGAGACGACAAAGGCCGTGCTGGCCGCCTGCGGTAGATGGGCAAATTCAATCGCTGCCACCAGCGCCGCAGCGCCGCCGCCCGCACCGTTAAAGAGAGCGACCATCTGCGGCATCGCGGTCATTTTGACCTTGTAGGCACCCGCCGCGCCGACGATCAGGCCGAGCACGATGCCGGCGAGGATGAGGGCCAGTTTCAGTGGGGAGACGCTCGTGCCATGCGGGCCATGCAGCAGCGGCAGGATGGCAAACAACGCGATCAACATGCCCGCTGCCGCGACGAGGTTGCCTTGACGCGCCGTCTTGGGGGAGGCGAGCAGCTTGATGCCGACAATGAACAGCACTGAAGTGATGAGAAAGGCGAGGGAGGTGATCGTGGGCATCATGAGTCAGGTCTCTCATTTCTTACGCTTGAACATTTGCAGCATGCGGTCCGTGACCATGAAGCCGCCGAACACATTCGCCGATCCAAGCACCACGGCCAGAAATCCCGCGATGTGTTGCGTCAGGCCTTCCGCGCTTGCCAGCACGAGCATGCCGCCGAGCAGGATGATGCCATGGATCGCGTTGGTGCCGGACATCAGCGGCGTGTGCAG
>CANJVS010000210.1 GCA_947477755.1 Verrucomicrobiaceae bacterium
ATTCCTTTTCATGAATCGTCTCCGGCAGAGCTTCCTGCAATCCAACGGCGCTGAGAATGCCTGCCTGTTCGGGCACGAGGATCGTCTTTATCCCAAGCTGACCGGCGACCGCGCAGGCATGCTGGGGACCGGCGCCACCGAAGGCAAGCAGAGCATGATCGGCGGGATCATATCCCTCGGCCAGGGAGATGCGCCGGATCGCATCCGTCATGTGTTCGACTGCCAGGCGCAGCAGGGCCTGCAACAGATCTTGTCCGCTCAAGCGGCCATCGGTTTGCGCATGAAACTCATGCAACCGGCGGCGCGCAGCTTCAGTGTCCAGGGGGATCGGCGCACATGCCGGGTCAAATCGACCTAACAAAAGATTAACGTCTGTGACCGTCAGCGGCCCGCCTTTGCCATAGCACGCAGGACCCGGGTCCGATCCCGCGCTGTCCGGCCCGACAGCGAGCCCGTGATGAGTCCACCGGCAGATGGAACCTCCGCCCGCCGCCACGGTTTCGATGGCGATGCACGGCGCCAGCAGCCTCATGCCGGCCACCTCCTGCGAGAAGCGGTAGCCGGGTCGCGTGTCGATGCGCGCCACGTCGGTGCTCGTTCCTCCCATGTCGAAGCTGATGATCTTCGTGATGCCCACCCGCCGCGCTGCATTGGCCGCGCCGATGGCTCCGCCAGCCGGTCCGCTGAGCAGCATGTCCTTGGGTCGGATTTCATCAGCGGTCTTCAGGCCACCGGCACTCGTCATGACAAGCATGTCCGGGGAAATGATGCGGATGGCATTCAGAAATGCCTGCACCGGCCCTTGCAAATACGCGTCCGCCACGGTGCTCTGAGTCCGCGGCAACAGTTTGGCAAAGGCGGCGGTCTCGTGGGAAAGCGTGACGTGATCAAAACCTGCGGCGCGCAGGATTTCTCCCACCCGCCGCTCGTGCCACGGATGCTGGTGCGCGTGCAGCAGCGACACGGCGGCGCTGCGAATGCCTAACAATAAACAACGTTTAGCTGCGGCAATCACCGCCGCCTCATCGAGCGCCTCGACAAGCTCTCCGGAGGCACTCAGGCTCCCGTGCACTTCACACGCCACCTCATGAAAGACTGGCCGCGGCTCATGGCGCAGCGCAAAGAGATCGCTGCGCCGCTGATCGCCGATGTGCAGGAGGTCGGCAAATCCGCGAGTGATGAACAGAGCGATGCGGCTGCCTTTGCGCTCCAGCAGTGCATTTGTGGCCCGCGTCGTCGCGATGCGCAATTTGAGCGCGGGGAAGGCCTGGCCGGGAGGCGTGTTGGTTAGGATTCGTGCGCCCAGCACCGGCGCCTGCTCGCCCGTGCCGAGTTCGAGCAACGAGCCATTTTGCCAGCAGGCGGGAGGTTCGGCATTCAGCGTGATCTCGGAAGTTTCACAGTCCCAATGCGTGAGGTTGAAAGTGTCGCCGCCGCCCGCGACCCGGACTTGAAAGCCGGTCAGGAAATCACGGGGAAGGGGAGGCAGGCCGGAGACGCGGATGTGATGGCCTGTCCGGCCCGTCAGGCAGGCGCGCAGATGCCCTGTGGACAGTACCTTGCAGCGGCTTTCACGGCCCTGTGGATCGAGCGCATGGCAATCCGTGAACGTGCCGCCGGTGTCAGCAGCGATGCGCCAGGGAGAAGCATGAAGCGGGGATGTCATGTGGAAGGCATGTTCATAACACGAACTATGACCGCATGGCATCCTGAATGCCTTGCCAAGCGAGCACGATTTTCAGGCATGTCGCGAGGCGCTTGAGTGCAGAAGATGAGATGATCATGGATTCACGCGCTCTGACCGATCCCGACGCGTAAGGCAGTTTTATCCACAACCGCGTAGAAATGACGTCAGGCGCCGGGGGTTTAACAGACGCTGCAGAAGCAGCGTGAAGCCAGCGTGGATGACGCCGAGGTGCGTGTTTCAGCCTTTAACTAGGTCTCACTCCCTTTTCAGGCGAGTTGAAAGACCAGCAGATCAAGTGTGAAGAAGCCTATGTCACCGGTCGTGTCCACATAGACGGATACGACCGAACCATTGCCGGTAAGGATCGACTGGTCAGCCACGCCTGCCGCAGTGGGGGAGAACAGTGTCTCTGTGAATGGGCTCGTCAGGTCAGGTGACCAGCGGACCTGATACTGACAGTTCGGCATCGTCGGGAACTGCACGCGCATCCGTGAGCCCAGCATGGAACTCGAGTGCAGAGCGACTTGATCGATTCGATGCACAAACCCGGCGATTTCAATATTCAGCGTGGAGGCACCCTCAAACTGGGTGACGTAAGGCAGCAGGCCCGTGACTGCGGGGCCGCCGACCCTTTGGCCGTGCATGTCGTACTGGGATCCATGGCAGGGGCAGACGATGGTGTTGGTGACGATGCTGTAAGGAGCAACCATGCAGCCCTGATGGGTGCAGGTTGGGTCCATCGCAAAGAAATCCGTGTCTGATTCGCGGTTGATCAGAATCTTCGTCACCCCGCCGTTGTAGGTGATGATGGCGGAGCCGCTGTTAAGGCCTAGCGAGGGGAAGGCAGTGATGTCCAGCCGCAGCCGCTCGCTCAAATTTAGAAGTCCCGCGTTTGCCGTCAAAGTGCCTAACCAACCGGACAGCGCCGTGTAGCCGGCGGAGCTTATCACCAGCCGCTGAATCCACGAGCGGCGCGTAGTCGAGCCGTGGCAACTGGAACAGGCGGAGGTGGCATTCATGGCAGACGATGGTCGTTCAGCATCCGTACACGCGGCCCGGCCATTCGTCTTGCCAAAGAGCAGCGAACGGGCTCCCTCAGTCATCAGGATTAATGCCACCGAGTCATCCGTTGGTTTCATCCAGATACTCCAGGGCCTTGGAGTAGCTGGCCTGCTGCAGGAAGTGCGCCAAACGCCCTGAGAGCAGCGGGCGCAGGCGCAAATGCTCCTGGCTGATCAGTTCTGAGATTTGCTGAAGCGCCGCCAGATGCCCGGGCGCATCAGCCGCACGAAACGCATGATCGGCGATGAGTTCGATGCGTCGGTTCAGCAGGGACCTGAGGGTGGCAAATTCTGGATTCATGGAACTTCGTGGTTTGGGAGCAGGCGCAGGCCAGTAAAACTCGGACTCGCGCCTGATGTCCCCGGGCTGGCCGACTATCCTTGGGGGAGAGGAGGCTTCAACCCGGATTCCGATTCATGACCAGAGAATCGCTGGTCTTGAAACGTGTTCACCCGCATCTGCCGGTGACTTTAAGTCTTTCCGGCTCCGGTCGGTTTACCTGCGAATCCGTTGCCTGATGAACGAAATCAAAGATCGCCACGATACGAGCGTATAAGACTGCCCTTCATGACGGTATTTCCACGGCTTCTGATTTGCGCTCTCTCACCAGCCCTGCTGGTGGCAGGGCTTTGCCAGGCTGCGGAGAAGGACGTGCCGGCAGGTCCGCACTGGGCCTTCATCGCGCCAGTGAAACCGGCATCCGCTCACACCCTGGATGAACTGCTCGACAAGGTCCGCCATGAGCGCGGTCTCGTGCCGCAGGCTCCTGCCGAATCAGCGCTCTGGCTGCGACGCGTGTCGCTCGATCTGACTGGTCTGCCGCCGACTCTGGAAGAACAAAACGCTTTTGTTGCACAGGACTCGCCGGTCGCACGCCGGCGCATCGTCGACCGGCTCCTTGCCTCTCCGCAGCATGGCGAGCGCTGGGGCCGGCACTTCATGGACATCTGGCGCTACAGCGACTGGTATGGCCTTGGCGAACAGCTCCGCTTCAGCCAGAAGCATCTGTGGCACTGGCGTGATTGGATCGTGGATTCGCTGAATGCCGGCAAAGGCTATGACCGCATGATTCAGGAGATGCTCGCCGGAGATGAGCTGGAGCCCGGAAATCCCGACGTCCTGCGTGCCACCGGCTTTCTTGCACGCAACTATTACCTCTTCAACCGCACCACGTGGCTCGACGATGTGATCGAGCACACCAGCAAGGCCTTCCTCGGCCTAACCATGAATTGCGTGAAGTGCCACGCTCACAAGTATGATCCCTTCACCCATGAGGATTACTACGCCATGCGCGCGATTTTTGAGCCCTATCATGTGCGGCTCGATGCGCAGCCCGGCCAGCCGGATCTTGAAAAAGACGGGCTCCCCCGTGCTTACGATCTGTATTTGGACCGACCCACGCATGTCCATGTGAAAGGGGATGAAAAGCAGCCCGTGACTTCCAAAGTCATCTCGCCTGCCATTCCAGCCGCGCTGGCCTTCAAACCGCTTCAGATTGCGCCCATCCGCCTAAGCGAGGCTGATGCACAGTCCCGGCGCGGACTTGCCAAGCTCGTGCTGGGCAAGGACAAGGCTAAAACCACACGGGAGATCACCTCGCTCAAGGCTCTCGAAGGTCCTGCCGAGGCGGATCAAACGCGCTACCTGCCGTTTCCAAATCAAAGCACCGGCCGCCGTTCCGCGCTTGCCCGCTGGATCACCGACCGACAGAATCCGCTCACCGCGCGTGTCATTGTGAATCATCTTTGGTTGCGCCATTTTGGCCAGCCGCTCGTTGCCAACGTCTTCGACCTCGGCAGGCAGTCCAAAGTTCCGCCGCTGCAGAATCTGCTCGACTATCTGGCCGTCGAACTCATGGAGAATGGCTGGAGCCTCAAGCACATGCATCGTCTCATGGTCCTCAGCGAAGCCTACGCCATGAGCAGCAGCAGCGCCAACGCCGCCAGCGTGAACCGCGAGCGCGATCCGGAAAACCACTTTCTCTGGCGCATGAACCCTGTCCGTATGGATGCCCAGGCCTTGCGGGACAGCCTCCTGCACCTTTCCGGCCGTCTCGATCCCCGGATCGGTGGTCCCACGCTTGACCCCAAATCCGGTGACAAGTTTCTGCGCCGCAGCCTCTACTTCAACCAAACCTTCGACGAATCGAACCTCTTCCTCGAGACATTTGATAACGCCAGTGTCCTGGACTGCTACCGCCGTGCTGAGAGCATCGTTCCGCAGCAGGCTCTCGCGCTCATGAATGGCCAGACTTCGCTCACCTCTGCCGAAGCGATCGCCCGCCGCCTTGACCAGCTCGGTGACGACGCCTTCATCCGCACCGCTTTTCAGACACTGCTCGCCACAACACCCGGTCCCGAGGAACTGAAGTCCAGCCTTGAAGGCCTCGCAGAACTTGGCACCAAGCAGAGAGCCCGCACCGCCTTCGTCCATACCCTGCTAAACCACCACGATTTCGTCACCATCCACTAAGGCACGGCAGATCACCGCTCATGATGATTTGCCAGCGCCATAACCATCGATAAAGCTCCGCACTCATGCCTCATTTTTTACGCTCTGCCCTCATTTGCCTCGCCACGAGTGCCACGCTCAGTGCCCAGATCGCCACGACACCACTGTTTTGGCCGGACAAAAACGGCCCTACCTATGATGGCATCGTGCCGGCGGCAGACGCGGCACGCCTGCCCCTCAAATGGAGCGCGGAGACGGGAGAAAACATCGTCTGGAAGAC
>CANJVS010000211.1 GCA_947477755.1 Verrucomicrobiaceae bacterium
GCCAGGGCCGAGTGCAGCGTCCCGCCGGCTTCGATCCGATCTGCGGTCTCCTCCGAGGCCTTTTTCAAAAGCCCGCTCTGAGTGGCGCGGCCAGCGATGCGCACCGTCTCCGACATGCTCAGCGCGGCGAGCAGGCAGGCATGAGCCACTTGGGTGAATCGAGCCAGCGCCCAATGCTTGCGCGCGCTGCCCATGAACGGAACGCGATTCAGCCAGCGATCCACTGTGACTGATTCAGTCGCCCGCCGTGACAACCCGCGCCACGTCGCCATGCCGCCAATGATCACCATCCATAGTCCAAACAATTCGATGATCATGCGGATGCCGGGATGGTCCTTATCCTGGGCCGCAATGAACGATGGCAGTTCCGGCAGCAGAATGGCCAGATGCACGAGAACCAGCGGATAAATCAGTGCGCTGCGCGCCTGCCTTGCAGCCGCATCCATGGCCGAGAAATAGCGTGCCAGATGATTGAACGCGCCCGCCATTTTACCACTGCGCTCCCCGGCTTCGATCAAAGAAAGCTCCAGCCCGCCGACCAGTGCGGCGTTGTTTTTCGTGATGGATTCCGCGATCCCCTGCCCCGCCTCCAGGCCGCGCTTCATGCCTTCTAAAAAAGCACGCTTCTCCGCCTTCGGGCTCTGGCCCAGCAACAGCGTCAGCGAGCGGTCCAGATGAAAATCCGCCTCAGTGAGTTTTGCCAGCTCCTGATAAAGTGAGGCCTTGTCGCGATGCTTCATGCGCGTCTTTATCCCAGTCCTGATGCGCATGGTCAAGCCGCGTCATCAGCCCAATGGCGCAGCACTACGCGGCGCCGGCTGGCTCCGACAAGGCGGGCCGGTCTTCGGGCTTCAGGAATTCCTGCTCTCCGCCCTGCTGCAAGTTCTGCGAGAAGCAGCGGCCACCGACCGAGTGGGCGATCAAATCAAGGGTCTGCTCAAGTGTCTGGCCAAACACCCACTGACTACACTGGCCTGCATGACAGAATGATCGCATCATGGCCAGGCCTTTGCTTGGGATCGCGGTGAGGATGGCCTGTTATACTCCATCTTCCGGAAGACGCATGAAGTGACCGTCTGGCGCATCACGGCTGATTGACAAGACGCTGCTCCGGCGGATCACATGGCGCATGTCACAACTCCCCGATCCCGCATCTCTGCCCTGCAGTCCTTTGGATGAATGCTGCGGCTTGAAGTACTTCCCCCGCATGGTGGCGAAAATCCGGCTTCACGCGCAAGGCAAGCTCTGGGAAGACCTGCATGCCAATCTCGGCAAGGGCTCCGACGGCGCGTGCGTGGAGTTTCTGCATGTGAATTACGATGACCTGAAGGCGCGCGCACTCCAGGGCGGCAGCGACGAGGAAATCCTGAACTGGTGTCAGGAACAAACGCGCCCGCTCAATGACACGGACAAACTGGTCTGGAACTGTTACACGGCGAAGCTCGGCTGGAATGACCATCTCTCCGCCATCCTGGCCAAACGGAAGGCCGATGGCGGACTCAGCGATCGCGATGACATCCAAACCATCGCCCACTACATCGACGTGGACGAGGGCCGGCTGCCGTGAGTGAAAGCTGTCTCAAGGCGGTGAATTTTACCTCCGCTTAACAAAACTCCGTGATTTCCAACATCCGGACTTAACACAACTGGTCTCTATTGCTGAAACTCCTGTCTTATACTCGAGTTACAGGCGATTCCCGACCAGCCATGTTTTTCCGACTTCTACAGATTGTTTCACTGCTCCTGCTGCCGCTATCGCTCGCGGCACAGGTGCCGCAGATGTTGAATTTTCAGGGACGCGTCCTGGTGGGTGCCGCGAACTATGAAGGCACGGGACAGTTCAAGTTCGCACTCGTGAATGGCAACGGGACGACCACTTATTGGAGCAATAACGGGTCGAGCTTCGCGGGCAGCCAGCCATCGGCTGCGGTGACGCTGACGGTGACCAAGGGACTTTATTCGGTGCAACTCGGTGACACGGCGCTGACGAACATGATGGCGATCCCGGCTAGTGTTTTCAGCAATGTGGATGTGCGGCTGCGGGTGTGGTTCAATGACGGGACGAACGGCTGGCAGCAGCTCACCCCGGATCAGCGCGTGGCGG
Source organism: Verrucomicrobiaceae bacterium (assembly GCA_947477755.1). GTDB lineage: Bacteria > Verrucomicrobiota > Verrucomicrobiia > Verrucomicrobiales > Verrucomicrobiaceae > Prosthecobacter. The sequence continues at coordinate 2,105 of CANJVS010000211.1, forward strand.
CGGTGGGTTATGCGATGATGGCCGCTGGGGTGGCCGATGGCAGCATCAGTTCAGCCAAGATCGCAACAGGTGCGGTGGGAACGACACAACTCGCCAGCGGTGCGGTGGGCGGCAACCAACTGGCGGCGGGTGCCGCGGCGGCGAACCTGAACGCGAACGGGCAAAGCGCTGTGGGCAGTGGTGGCCTGGTCATGTCGGGTTCGGAGAATGCAGCGCTCACGGCCGCAGGTTTTGTGAAACTGGGCAGCATGAGTCTCGGCGACGGCTGGCAGCTGCGCAGCAACGGTTCACCCTCCGCGCGCAGCGGTCACAGCGCCGTCTGGACGGGCGCCGAGATGATCGTGTGGGGCGGGTTTCACGCGAGCAATGGCTACTTCGCCGATGGCGCGCGTTTCAATCCGGCCGCCAACACCTGGACGGCGGTGAATGCGTCGGGTGCGCCGGCCGCACGCTACAATCACTCCGCTGTCTGGACAGGCACCGAGATGATCATTTGGGGCGGCTACAATGGCGCCACCTACCTCAAAGATGGTGCGCGCTACAATCCGTCGACGAACACGTGGTCAACGCTGAGCACCACCAATGCCCCAACCGAGCGGCACCATCACAGCGCGGTGTGGACTGGCACCGAGATGATCATTTGGGGTGGTTACAACGGCGTCTATGTGAACACAGGCGCACGCTACAACGCCACAGCGAACACCTGGACAACGCTGAGCACAACGGGCAGTCCCGGTGTGCGGCATCTGCACAGCGCCGCCTGGAGCGGGAGTGAAATGATCGTCTTCGGCGGTTACAACGGCAGCAGTGCGCTCAATGATGGTGCACGCTACAATCCGACTTCAAACATCTGGACGGCGATGACCTCCGGGCCGGGCGCGCGCTACCTGCACAGCGCCGTCTGGACTGACAGCACGATGATTGTCTGGGGTGGTTACAGCGGCAGCGGCGACCTCGCCGATGGATCCATCTACAACCCCGCAAGCAACTCCTGGAGCGCCATGGCCACCGGACCCTCGGCGCGTGACACGCACAGCGCTGTGTGGAGTGGAACTGAGATGATCGTCTGGGGCGGTTTCAACGGCAGCAACGCCCTTGCCGATGGCAGCCGCTACAATCCCGTGAGCGATTCATGGTCGCTCATGAACAGCACTGGCGCGCCGCTGGCACGTTACGGTCATCAAGCCGTCTGGACGGGCAGCGACATGATCGTCTGGGGTGCCGGCAATGGATCGAGTTACTTTGCCGACGGCGGGCGGTACTCCCCTGCCGGCAACACTTGGAGCACCACCGCGCCGGCCTCCCCATTGAGTGTGCGGGCAAACCACAGCGCCGTCTGGACGGGCAGTGAAATGCTGATCTGGGGCGGAACCAATGGCGCAGCACTTGGTGATGGAGCCCGCTACAACCCCACCACGAATGTTTGGACGCTGATGAGCAGCACCAATGCACCAAGCATGCGCTACCTGCACAGCGCCGTGTGGAGCGGCACCGAGATGATCATTTTCGGCGGCTACAATGGCAGCAGTTACTTGAATGATGGTGCCCGCTACAATCCCGCAGCAAACACCTGGACGGCACTGGCAGCGCCGAATGCGCCGAGTGCGCGCTATTATCACACCGCCGTTTGGACCGGCACCGAGATGATCATTTTCGGCGGTTACAACGGCACCAGTTATTTGAACGATGGTGCCCGCTACAGCAGTGCCAGCAACACCTGGACACCCCTCACCACCAGCGGCGCACCAAGCTTTCGCAGTGATCATACCGGAGTCTGGACCGGCACCGAGATGATCATTTTCGGCGGCTACAACGGCACCGCCACTCACCTGGCCGATGGCGCGCGCTACAATCCGGCAAGCGGCGCCTGGAGCACGCTGAGCAGCACCAACTCGCCCACTGGACGAGCCGATCACAGCGCCGTGTGGACGGGTGCCAGCATGATCATCTGGGGCGGTTACAATGGCAGCACCAATCTCGCCGATGGCGGTGTTTACAGTCCTTCCACGAACACCTGGACCGCCACCGTGACCACGGCAGCCCCTTATCCGCGCAGCTATCACACCGCCGTCTGGACCGGCACGGAGATGCTGGTGTGGGGCGGTTACAATGCCGCGTATCTGAGCCACGGCGGCCGCTACGCCGCGCTGACAGGCGCCTGGACCGCCACGGCGGGAACTGCCTCACCACCAACACGCAGCGGTCACAGCGCGATCTGGACCGGCTCGGAGATGATCGTCTTCGGCGGCTACAATGGCGGCTACCTCAATGACACGCAGACCTACACGATCGGCAGGTCCATGTTCCTTTACCAGCGCCCATGAAAGCACCCACTTCCATCATGCTGATTGCGGCCACGGGACTGTGGATTCAAAACGCACGGGCCGAGAATTACAGCAGCGCGGCCAGCACGCTCGATGCCGCGGGCACCCGCACCACCAGTGCGAGCTACAGCAGCGATGGCAGCCTCGGCGGCATGACAGGTGTCTCCACCAGCGCCGTTCCATCACGCACGTTGAAGCAGGGCTATGTCGCGCAGTTGTTTGAAGTCTCGACCCTGAGCATCGGCGCGGCTCAGAGCACACTGCCTGAAACTGATACCACGCAGCTTCAGGCCAGCCTCGTTCTGGATGACGCAAGCACGATGTCCATTGCAGCCTCAGCGCTGAGTTGGAGCATCGTCAGCGGCCCGATCGATTCCATCAGCAGCAGCGGCCTGGTGCTGGCCGGCAGCACTTACGCCAACAGCAGCGCCACCGTCAGCGGCAGCTTTCTTGGTAAAACAGCCAGCGTGGGTCTCACCGTGCTGGAAGGCATCGCCGACAACTTTGGTCTCTATGCCGGTGATGCGCTCGACGATGCGTGGCAGGTGCAATACTTCGGCCCGGGCAATGTCAACGCCAGACCCGGAACCGACTTCGATGGCGATGGCTTCAGCAACCTCAGCGAGTTCGCCGCAGGCACCGCGCCCACATCATCCTCCTCCTTTTTCACCATCAGCGCCAGGCATCTGGGCGGCAGCGCGCAGATCACCTTCAGCCCGCGTCTCACGGATCGCAGCTACACCGTGCAATACAGCACGGACCTGAGCACCTGGCAGGCACTCACCGGCCACAGCATCTCCGACAACGGCAGCGAGCGCACCATCACCGACCCATCCGCAAGCGCGCCGCAGAGACTCTACCGCGTCCTTTTGACCAAACCTTAACCTAACTAACCATTATGAATCGACTCATCGCCCTCCTTCTGCCCATCGCCTTCATGGCGGCAGGCGGCTCCGCCGCCACTTCGAATCCCGCCGCACTCGGCAAGCTCTGGACCGCTTCCGTGCAGGCGGAAAAGAGCCTGGACTACGCTGGCGCGC
>CANJVS010000212.1 GCA_947477755.1 Verrucomicrobiaceae bacterium
ATGAAAATGCACCCCAATTGCCAAGGCAACCATATCGACCTCCGCTCAGGCGTCAGCCGTCGCGATTTCCTCTACGTTGGCATGCTGGGCGGTCTCGGATTAACATTGCCCGAGATGATGCGCCTTCAGGCAGCATCAGTCATGCCTGATGTCGAGACCTTCAAGCCAATCGCCGACTCCATCATTCACATCTACCTGCCCGGCGGCATGGCTCAGCATGAGTCCTGGGATCCGAAGCCCTTCGCCAGCCCCGACTACCGCGGTCCTTACACGCCAATCAAGACCTCCATTCCCGGCGAATATGTGGGCGAGCAGTTCAAGAACATCGCCAAAATCATGAACAAGCTGACGGTGATCCGCAGCATGACCCATGGTGAAGCCGCCCATGAGCGTGGCACGCATAACATGTTCACCGGCTACCGCCCAAGCCCGGCCATCAAATTCCCAAGCTTCGGCTCCATGATCTCCCATGAACAGGGATCCCGAAACAATCTGCCACCTTACGTGGTTGTGCCAAACATGGTCGCCCCTGAACAGGGCACAGGCTACATGAGCAGCGCCTTCGGTCCTTTCGCTCTCGGCAGCGACCCGGCTGACAAAGGATTCTCCGTCCGTGACTTGCTCACGCCAAAGGACATCGACGAAAAACGCTTTGACCGTCGCCGCAGTCTTTTGAGCACCGTGGATGAGCACTTCCGCACGGTCGAGAAGGCCGACTCCATCACGGCCATGGATAGCTTCTATCAGGCCGCCTATGGCCTCATCAGCAGCACGCAAGCCCGTGAAGCCTTTGATTTGAATAAGGAGTCCGACAAACTCCGCGACGAATATGGTCGCAACACAGCTGGTCAGCGTTTCCTGCTGGCCCGTCGTCTGGTCGAAGCCGGCGTGCGCATGGTTTCCGTCAACTACGGCGGCTGGGATCACCATAGCAACATCAAGAGCGCCTTTGATGGTCAGGCTCCTAATTTTGACCAAGCCTTTGCCCGCCTCATCACCGATCTCGCGGATCGCGGCATGCTCAAAAAGACGCTTGTCATGGTCAGCTCCGAATTCGGTCGCACACCCAAAATCAACGCAACCAATGGTCGCGATCACTGGCCTCGCGTTTTCTCGGTGGCCCTTGCCGGTGGCGGCGTGAAGGAAGGTTACATTCACGGTGCCTCCGACGCCCTCGGAGGCGAACCCGACCGCGACGCAGTCGGCCCTCAGGATCTCGCTAAAACCATGTATCGCCTTCTGGGCATCAATGGTGAGAAGCGCATCATGGTGGATGGCGTCCGTCCGATTGACATCGTCAACGGTGGACGTGTGATGAGCGAATTGATCGCCTGATCACCAGCGTAAGAATCAATCCAAAGGCGGTGTAGCTGAAAAGCTGCGCCGCCTTTTTTTATGCATGTTCACGATTTCTGTGCGCGGCATCGGCAGGAGAACTGAAACTCCCCTGCCCCTGATGAAACCGGACATGCCTGGGGCCCGCATCCGGGTTTTCGGATCATTTTGATCAAAGGCCGTTGTCATGGATTCCGAATTCAAGCTGATGTGCCTGAGCTCGCCTGGCAGTAGCCGAAACCGCGGCTGACCGTCAACCGCCCCCTGCCGATTCCGGCTCAGGCTCGTCATTGCTCAAGCTGAAGATTCGTCTAATCTTGGCCGCGTGTCCCAATCGCCCCAATGCAACCGGAGTTCCCGGGGTGCGTTCACCGCATCTTCCTCCCTGAAGCCCTCATCTCGTTCAGGATGTTTTTGCTTGGGGCGTCATGTGCTGACATTGCTGAGCAAACCCAATTGCAAGTGAACCCGAGTGAGCCACAGAGCCCGTCCAGATTTCAGCCTGCCAGTGCCTACCAGCACCGCGCAAGACCACGGCTGGATGCTGGAACCCGGGTCTGGTTGTTGCGGGCGATTGCGTCGATCCTGCGTTTGCTTGCTGGTGGCAATTACGGTGATCATTGGATCACCGCTTGTCAGGGCGCAGCTTGCGCCGAGCGCGGCGGAGCAGATCGCGGCCCTGGTGAGCGACAAGGCGGCACGCACGCCGGAGCAGCGAAAGCTCGATTCTCAACTGGTTTACGCTGAGAAGGAACGCCGCCGGCAACCCATCGCTTTAGGCAAGGCCACGGAAATGAAAATCGATCTGGAGCGTCGTGCGGATGGACGGATTCTCATCGACATGGACGCCACAGTAACTCCGGCGCTGCTCGCGGAGATCGCCCGTCTGGGTGGCACAGTGGTGGCCAGCACGCCCGGGTTTCATCAGGTCCGGGCGGCGCTGCCATTGCAGCAAATCGAAGCACTGGCCGCGCGCGGGGATGTGCGCTTCATCCGGCGCGCTTCCAAATGGACAACCAATGCAGGCAGCGTCGTCACCCAGGGTGATGTGACACACCGGGCCAATCTGGTGCGTGCGACAACGCTGGCCACGGGCCGGGGTGTGAAGGTCGGGGTCCTTTCGGACAGTGTCGACTACCTAACCAATTCCATGGCACAGGGCGAGCTTCCCGCCGTGAAAATCCTGCCCGGCCAGAGTGGCTTCCCTGCCTCCGGCGAAGGCACTGCCATGCTGGAACTGATTCACGATCTGGCTCCTGACGCGGAGTTGTTTTTCGCGACGGCCAACCATGGTGAAGGCAATTTTGCCCAGAACATCCTCAATCTGCGGGCGGCTGGCTGCGATATCATTGTGGACGATGTTTCCTACTTCAGCGAGGCACCCTTTCAGGATGGAATCATCGCCCGGGCGGTGGAGACAGTCACCGCTGGAGGCGCGCTTTACTTCTCCTCGGCAGGAAATGCCGGTAACAAAAACGATGGCACCTCGGGCACTTGGGAGGGCGATTTTGCCAGTGGCGGGTTGGCGGTCGGTCCGCTCAACGGCAAGGGCGGTGAGGTCCACAGTTTCGGCGCGACAACTTACAACACCGTCGTCTATGAAGGCAGCGGGCGTGGTGCCGATTTGTTTTGGGCTGACCCGCTTGGGGCTTCCACCAATGACTATGACTTGTATGTGCTCGACGCGACTGGCACCAACGTGCTGCGCAGTTCCACCAATGCCCAAACCGGCACGCAGGATGCCTGGGAATCGGTGGACAGCCTGAATGCAGGCGAACGCCTCGTGGTGGTGAAAGCATCCGGGGCCGCGCGCTTCCTGCATTTAGGCACCAGGCGCGGCCAGTTGAGCGTTAGCACGAACGGAGAAATCACCGGCCATGCAGCGGCAGCAGGCGCGCTTGCAGTTGCCGCCGTGGATGTCGGGTCCTCGTTCCCGCAACCCTTCAGCGGCGGCAGCGCCAATCCTGTGGAGCTCTTCGAGTCCGATGGCCCCCGGCGCGTGTTTTTTCAAAGCGATGGCACACCGATCACACCGGGCAACTTCACCGTCACAGGTGGTTTGCTGCGGCAGAAGCCAGATCTCTCCGCCGCAGACGGTGGTGCCACAAGTGTGAGTGACCGGTTTGAAAAATTCTTTGGCACTTCAGCTGCGGCACCTCATGCAGGAGCGATTGCAGCGCTGGTCAAATCCTACAATCCGGCCCTGACTCCAGCCCAGATTCGCGCGGCATTGATAGCGGGCTGTCGTGACATCGAAGCAGCGGGCATCGACGAAGATTCAGGAGTTGGATTATTGGATGCGATTGATGCCATCGCTGCGGCACCCGCGCCAGCGCCAGCACCCGCCGTTCCGGTCATCGTAGGCGAGTCAATGACCCTGCTCGTGGAAACCAGTGTGAATGGCCGCTACGATCCAGGCGAATTCGTGACGGCCTCCTTCTCGCTCAAGAATACCGGCTCCATGGGAGCGAATCATCTCACCGCGACATTGCTCAACGAGGCAGGCGTCGCGGAATCCGGGCCAGCCCAAGACTATGGCGCCATGTCAGCCGGAAGCGGTTCGGTTTCCCGCCCGTTTTCTTTTAGAGCCAATGGTCCCTCTGGAGGCAGCAGCAAGGCGCGACTGCGTTTGAATGATGGCGCATTGAGTCTTGGCGTGGTGGAGTTCGTCTTTTCATTGTCAGCGGACACGAGCACCGAGGTTGAAGTTTCCAGCTACAAAACAGCCAATGCGGTGACCATTCCGCTCTCGGGCACAGGCACTCCCTATCCGGCAACCATCCCTGTTTCCGGCTTCAATGGGGCGATCAGCAATGTGTCTGTGAAAATCTTTGGCTTCACGCACCCGCATCCTTCCGATGTGCAAATGCTGCTGGTGAGCCCGGCCGGGCAGAAGGTGGTGCTGATGGCCAATGCAGGCGCAGGCATCGCAGTGAATAACCTCTTCTTGGGTTTCGACGACGTGTCTGGCACGCTGCCTTATTACTCAGCGCTGACCAGCAGTTGGTCTTCTCCCGCAGCCTATGGTCCGGCGATCTTCCCAGCACCTGCGCCAGCTGGTCCATACAGCAACCACCTCGCCGGCTGTAATGGCTGGAGTCCCAATGGAACCTGGCAGTTGTTTGTGAATGACGGCACCGCCCTCAACGGCGGCTCAATCGCAGGCTGGAGTCTCTCATTCAAGACGGACAGCATCGCGCCTGTCACAAAAACCACCACACTTGTGGCTTCCGGTGCGATCACGATCCCAAACTCAGGAAACGGGTCGCCATACCCGTCACTGCTGAATGTCTCCAATCTCAGCGGGACGATCTCAAAGGTCACCGTGAGCCTCTCCGGCTTTAGCCACACCTATCCAAACGATGTCAGTGTCCTGCTGATCAATGCATCCACCGGCCAAAAAGTGCTCCTGATGGCTGGCGTGGGCACGGCGGCATCGGCGAGCAATGTGAGCCTAACTTTCGATGATGAGGCCGCTAACTATCTCCCCTATGGCATGCCTCTAGCGGGCGGTTCCTGGATTCCAACCGCCTACACCACCGCAGCGCTTCCTGCGCCCGCTCCAGGCGGCACCTATGATTTCCAGCTTTCGTCGCTTAACGGAACAGATCCCAATGGCCAGTGGCAGCTTTATGTGAGCGACAACGCCACTCCCTACAGCGGCTCAATCGCGAGCTGGAGCATGACCATCACCACCTATGATCTTGGCCCCGTGTCACAGGGAACTTCAGATCTCAGCGCCACTTTCGCCGCCTCGATTTCGGCACTGCCATGCATCAACTACACGATCACCGGCAATCTGCAAAACAACGGCCCCAGCCCGTGCGCCAATGCCGTCGCTAAATACGCTCTTCCAGCGGGCGTCAGCTACGTCTCGGCGACCGTTTCCCAGGGCACGGTGAGCTTTGTGGACGGCATCGTCACTGCAACTCTTGGCAGCATGGCGATCGGTGCCAGCGCGACACTGAATGTCACGGTGCTCCCGGCTAATGTGGAGTACTTCACCAACACACTGGATGTCACATCAAGCGCAACGGATCCGAACCTAACCAACAATCATGCCGAAGCTTTCGTGCTGGTCGGAACCGTGGATCTGGTTCCCTACCACCATCCCGACTATTCG